>CAZTPE010000481.1:0-1501 GCA_964614545.1 uncultured Ectothiorhodospiraceae bacterium | reverse complement strand
CGCGGATTGCCGAAGCTGCTGTCATCCACCAATGCCTGTATCTCCACCAGAAGGGGCCGCGTGCCCTCCCACACCACCATCACCACACTGCCGGCGGCAGGCTCATCTGAGCGTGAAAGGAAGATGGCCGAGGGATTCTTGACCTCTTTCAGGCCATGTTCGGTCATGGCGAACACACCCAGTTCGTTCACCGCACCGAAGCGATTCTTGGTACCGCGCAGGGTGCGGAAGCGGCTGTCGTCGGAACCTTCGAGCATGATGGAGCAGTCGATCATGTGCTCCAGCACCTTGGGGCCCGCTAGCGTGCCGTCCTTGGTCACGTGGCCGACGAGGATCAGCACCGTATTACTCTGCTTGGCATAGCGGATCATCTGCGCCGCACTCTCACGCACCTGCGCCACCCCGCCCGGGGCGGAAGAAACATCTTCCACGTGCATCACCTGAATGGAGTCCGCCACCATCAGCTGCGGTTTCTGATTCTCGGCCACGGCGCAGATGGTTTCCACGCTGGTTTCCGACAATAACTGCAAGTTGTCGACAGGCAGATCGAGCCGGCGGGCACGCATCGCCACCTGCTGCAGGGATTCCTCGCCGGTCACATACAGTGCCTTCATGTGCTGCGCCAGCCGGCAGAGGACTTGCAACAACAGGGTGCTTTTGCCCGCACCGGGATGGCCACCGATGAGCACGGCCGAACCCGGCACCAGCCCGCCGCCCAGCACACGGTCGAATTCCTCGACGCCGGTGCTGATGCGCGGCACGTTGGTGAGGTCGATGTCGGCCAGCGTGGTGACCTCGGACAGGCTGCCGGCATAGCCCTGCCGTTTGGTCGTACGGTTGCCACCGCCAGACACCGGGCCGAGGCGAATCTCGCTCAGCGTATTCCAGGCCCCGCAGGCGTCGCAGCGCCCCTGCCACTTGGGGTAGTCCGCGCCGCAATCGCTGCAGACGTAGGCGGTTTTGGTCTTGGCCTTAGCCATCGATAGTTTCCTTTTTTACGCGGGAAGTCACACCACAGAACAGCGCGTAGGCAATGGTTGAGGCATACTCGGCAATCTCTTCCGCGGGCAGTCCGTCACCCCACAGGGTGACGGAATCACCAACGGCAGCATCGGGCTGAGCGCGCAGATCGACACAGATCATATCCATGGAGACGCGTCCGATCAGTGCCGCCCGCTGGCCATTAACCAGCAGCGGCGTGCCGGACGGCGCATGGCGCGGATAGCCGTCACCATAGCCCATCGCCACCACACCCAGCGGCATATCCTCGGGGCAAACCCAGCTACCGCCATAACCAACGGCATCGCCCTTTTTGCATTGGCGAATACTGATCAGCTCACTGTGCAGGGACATCACGGGCCGCAGGTTTCGCTGCTGCCCGGTTTCGCCCAGCATGGGCGAAACGCCGTACAGCATGATGCCCGGCCTCACCGCATCGCCATGCGAGGTGGGCCAGGCCAGGATGCCGGCGGAATTGGCGATGGAAACGGCTATCGAGTGA
>CAZTPE010000480.1:0-1507 GCA_964614545.1 uncultured Ectothiorhodospiraceae bacterium | reverse complement strand
CAACCTGTTCGACCGACTGGCCGCACCCGCCAACGGTACCAATGCCACCCGCACACGCGCCATTGCCAAGGCCCTCTGCACCGCCACCCTGGGCAGTGCGGCGATGCTTATTCAATAACCATGCGATTCACGCGGCAAAGACTTATTCGAGGACAACACCATGGCTAAACGACGTCAACCGCTCCACCCCGACGCCCCGCTGTATCACGCTGACCACCCGCGCCCGGTCACCCGCCGCGACTTCCTGCGCCAGGGCTTCATCTCCGGCAGCGGCGTGGTCGCAGGCGGCGCCCTGCTCAGCCTGCTAGGCAATCCGCGTCTGGCGCAGGCCGCCCTCTCCGGTGACCTGCAGACCCTGGCCACCGATGCTGGCTGTCCGCTGAACGGTCTCGGTTCCGGCGGCAAGATTCCCTTCATCTGCTTCGACCTCGCCGGTGGTGCCAGCATGGTCGGCTCCAACGTACTGGTGGGTGGCCGCGGCGGCTACATGGACGACCCCCTCAGTGTCGCGGGCTACAGTAAGATGGGCATCCCCGGCGACATGGTGCCCGGCGGCTCGGATACTAACCCACCTCTCAACGGCCCCAACCAGGACACCAACACCAGTAACAATGATTTCACCGACACCACCCTCGGCCTGCCCTTCCACTCGGACAGTGGCTTCCTGCGTGGCATCCTCAGCAAGACCAACCTGGTCGATACTGCCGCCAAGGTCAATGGCGCGGTAATCCCGGCACGCTCCGACAACGACACCGCCAATAACCCGCACAACCCTATGTACGGCATCGCCCAGATTGGCGCTGATGGTGAGATCGTGCGCCTCATCGGCTCACGCAGTTCGGAGTCCGGCGGCAACTCCGTTTCCCCTGCCATGCTCATCAACCCCGAATGGCGTCCCACCAAGGTGGATCGCCCCTCGGACGTCACAGGCCTGGTGGACACCGGCGACCTCACCTCGGTGCTCAGCGATCCCGTCGACGTGCGCGCGGTAATGGAATCCGCAGTACGCATCAGCAACCAGAAGATCAGCCTCGCCGATACCCTGTTGACCGGGATCGGCGACAATGAGCGCATCCTCAACCTCATCCGCTGCGGCTATCTCAAGTCCGCCGATATCGCCGACCGTTTCGTCGGCGTCAACATCGACCCGGCACAAGACATCGACATCGTCGGCCCCAACGGCATCTTCAGCGAAGCGGAATTCAACAGCAGCAGAGAGTTCCGCAAGACCGCCTCGGTGATGAAGATGGTCATCGACGGCAATGCCGGCGCCGGCACCATCCAGATGGGCGGCTACGACTACCACACCGGCGACCGCGCCGTGGGCGAGATCCGCGACCTGCGCGCCGGCATCTGCATGGGCGCCTGCCTGGAATACGCCAAACGACGTGGCACACCGCTGATGATCTATGTCTTCAGTGACGGCTCCGTGGCCAGCAACGGCACCCTTGACAACTCTGATAACGGCCGCGGCAAGGGCGTGTGGACCGGCTACAACTCCTCCACC
>CAZTPE010000479.1:0-1515 GCA_964614545.1 uncultured Ectothiorhodospiraceae bacterium | reverse complement strand
CATACCAGCCTTAATGGTACTACTGCACCCACCACAATCAGCACGGTATAAACCACGCGATAGGGCACGACGGCTTTCTCACCAAACAGAAATTTGGCGCTACGATCACCATAATAAGACCAGGCGATAATGGTTGAGAAGGCAAACAGACTCAGGCTAATGCCAACAACCGCGGCACCTGTTGTGCCCATGGAGGTATTAAAAGCATGTGCCGTCAAGGCGGCACCGACAAGATCTTCTCGGTCCAGGTTATAGGCACCGGTCACAATAATCACCAGCCCGGTCATGGTGCAGATTACCAGCGTATCTATAAAGGGTTCGAGCATGGCGACCAGCCCTTCACGTACCGGTTCATTGGTACGTGCGGCGGCGTGCGCCATGGGAGATGAACCCAGCCCGGCTTCATTGGAAAACAAGCCACGTGCTACACCCCAGCGAATAGCCTCGCCTACAGCGGCGCCACCAACTGCCCAGGGGTTCAGGGCATGCCTGAATATAGTCGACAAGGCGTCGGGAATGTCGGCTGCATGATTGAATAAAACAAACAGGGCGGCGCTAATATAGACCACCGCCATGACCGGTACGATGGTGCTGGCAACGTGAGCAATACGGGTGACACCGCCAAGAATGACCAGTGCAACCAGGACAGCCAGAGCCAGGCCAACCAGCCAGGCCAGTTCACGTAGACCGGGAAACAGATAGGTCAGGCCGTCAACCACAGAATTGGCCTGCACCATGTTGCCTATGCCGAAGGATGCAATCAGCGCAAAGCTGGCGAACAGCATGGCTGTGCGTTTCATTTTCAGGCCATTGAGCAGCGTATACATAGGGCCACCGGCGATTACGCCATCAGCACCGACCTGTCTGAATTTCAGCGCCAGGGTGCATTCAGCAAACTTGGTCGCCATGCCGAAAAAAGCGGTTATCCACATCCAGAACAGTGCGCCCGGGCCGCCGAGTGTAATGGCGGTGGCTACGCCGGCGATATTGCCGGTACCGACAGTAGCCGACAATGCCGTCGACAGTGCCTGGAAGTGGCTGATCTGACCGGTATCGCTGGTTTTGCTGTAGCGCCCGGTGACCAGTTGCAATGCATGTTTAAAGCCGCGTATCTGGACGAAGCCCAGACGTAGTGTCAGGTACAGGCCCATACCGAGTAAAAGTGCCAGCGTCAGGCTGTTGCCCCAAAGCAGGCCAGCCAGTTCTCCCGTCCAGCTTGTCAGGGAGGCAATCAGGTTATTCATAGGGTCTTAGTATCAGTGTGTCGCCGCGTTGGGTGAATTCGACTTGCTTGAGTACGCTCATGCCAAGCAGAATTTCCATGTCCTGCATGCCTGGATTAATGCTGGCCGGAACGTTGCGCACTACCATCGGTCCAATCGAGACACTGTCGAGGGTGGTGCGGTAGGCTGTGACGACTCCATTGGCCGTCTGGTATTGCACGGGTCGTCCGCGCTTGAGGCCGAGCCTGTCGGCTAGTCCGGCTGGAATAGCAACATCACTGGCACCAGTGTC
>CAZTPE010000478.1:0-1515 GCA_964614545.1 uncultured Ectothiorhodospiraceae bacterium | reverse complement strand
GCCGGGTGGTGCAGGCGATGGCCTCGGCCAAGGAGCGCTGCGGTCTCGGCGAGGTGGGCGCACGCCTCATCGGCAATCTGTCCAAGGGCTACCAGCAGCGTGTCGGCATCGCCCAGGCGATCATTCATTCCCCGGCGGTGGTGGTGCTGGACGAGCCCACCGTGGGCCTCGATCCGATCCAGATCCGCGAGATTCGTCATCTGATCCGTGACCTGGGTGGCGAACACAGCGTAATCCTTTCCACCCACATTCTGCCGGAGGTGCAGGCCACCTGTGACCGGGTGCAGATCATCAACCGTGGCCGCCTGGTGATGAGCGACAGTATCGAGGCCCTGACCCGCCGCAGCGAGACCGCCAACCTGCTGCTGCGCCTGGCGCGGCCGCCGCAGGTGGATGCCATTCACACACATATCCCCGATATCGAGCGGGTGGAGGTGCGCGACGACGGCGCCTTCCTGTTGCATTTTGCCGACGGCCGGGCTGTGCCCGAAACGGTGGCGCAGACCATCGTGGAGCAGGGTTGGGGTCTGCTGGAGCTGAGCCCGGAACGGCGTTCGCTGGAGCAGATCTTCGTCGACATCACGACGGGTGACGTTAACAGCGACAGTGACACGGAGACCGCCGCATGATGGCCCTCACCATCGCCGGGCGCGAGCTGCGCTCGTTGTTCCTGTCACCCATGGCCTGGGCCATTCTCGCTGTGGTCTGCGGTATCTGTGCCTGGTTCTTTCTCACCTATCTGGACTTCTTCCTGCAGATTCAGCCGCGTTTGGCCGCCGTGCCCGGTGGGCCGGGCGCGGCCGATATCGTCGTCGCGCCGCTGTTCAGCACCGCCGCCACGGTGTTGTTGCTGGTGGTGCCATTGCTGACCATGCGTCTGATCAGCGAGGAGCGTCGTGCGCAGACCCTGCCGCTGCTGCTGTCGGCGCCGGTGTCCATGACCGAGATCGTGCTCGGCAAGTTCCTCGGTGTGCTGGCCTTCGTGCTGGTGATGTTGTTGCTGATCGCCGCCATGCCGCTCAGCCTGCTGGCCGGCGGCACACTGGATCTGGGTCTGTGGGCCGCCGGTGTGTTGGGACTACTGTTGCTGCTGGCCAGCTTTTGCAGCATCGGCCTGTACCTGTCCACGCTGACCGCGCAGCCGGTGGTGGCGGCGGTGAGTACCTTTGGCCTGCTGCTGTTGCTGTGGATTCTCAACCTCGCAGGCAATGGCGCGGACAACAAGGGCCTGCTCGACTACCTGTCGCTGATGAGCCATTTCCAGCCCCTGCTACGTGGTATCTTCAGCAGCACCGATATCGTCTATTACCTGTTGCTCATCGGTACCTTTCTAGTGCTGAGCATTCGTCGGCTGGATGCCGACCGGCTGCAACATTGAACGGGGAGAGCGGCCATGGGTGAATGCCTCTACCATTACCGCGTACGGGTGAATTTCGTCTGCGATGGTGGTGTCTGCACCCCGGGGCCAGGGGGCAACGCAATAAAACTTGAGTAAATGCAATGAATTAGGCGATC
>CAZTPE010000477.1:0-1532 GCA_964614545.1 uncultured Ectothiorhodospiraceae bacterium | reverse complement strand
CACCATGATGCCGAGCCCGAAGGCCATCACCTGCGCGATGGAGGCCGCCGGACGACGGGTGATGTTCACCAGCCCGAAACGCCACCACACCCCGCCGCCGTGCAGTGCGCGTTTTAGGCCCCAGATCATCAACGCCGCCACGGTCCACAACACCAGCGCGGTGCCCGCCACCCCGAGCATCATCACCAGCCCCAGGGACAAACTGCCAGCCTGAAACAGCACCAACCCGCCCAGTGCCGCGATGCCGGCCAGATACGACAAAGCCGAGGCCGGTCGCAGCCCGCCCTGCTCCCGGCGCAGCACCCGCAGGGTGGGCACCTCGCGCAGTTGCAGGATCGGCGGCAGCGCAAAACCCAGCAGGCCGCCGAAGGCCACGCCCATGCCCACCAGCACCGGCCACAAGGTCGGCGCCGGCAGATCTACCAGCACCAGGCTGCCCAGCAGGCTGGCCAGCACCCACTGGGCGGCGTATCCCAGCAACACACCGAGGGCGCCGGCCAGCAGTCCCAACGTCAGCAACTGGGTCAGAAACAGGCCGGTGATTTGACGCTGGCGGGCGCCGAAACAACGCAGGATCGCGCAGCTGTCCAAATGCCGTTGGGCGAAACGCCGCGCCGCCATCGCGATGGCCACGCAGGCCAGCAGCACCGCGACCACCGAGGCCAGGCCGAGAAACTGTTGCGCGCGATCCAACGCCACGCGCACCTCGCGGCGGGCATCCGCCGCTCCTTCGAAACGTTCACCACGTTGCAATTTCGGCGTCCACTCGTCGCGGAAACGCGCCACCGCCGCTGGTTCGCCGGCCAGCAACAGGCCGTAGTTCAAGCGGCTGCCCTCCTGCACCAGCCCGGTGGCGGGCAGGTCCTGCAAACGCATCAGCAGCCGTGGGGCGATGCTGAACATGTCGCCGCTGCGGTCCGGTTCGTAGCTCAGCACCTGCGCGATGCGCAGCCGGGAGCGCCCCACCTGCACGTGGTCGCCCACCGACAACCCGGTCTTCTGCAGCAGCCGCGTCTCCACCCACACCTGCCCGGGGCGCGGCAGTTCTCGGGTCTTGGCGTCCGGCGCGAAACGGGTGGCGGCCACGCGCAGGCTGCCGCGCAGCGGGTAGGTATCACTGACGGCCTTGACCTCCGCCATGGTCACCCGCTCGTTCTCGCCATCACCCGCGAGGATCATGCTGCGCAGGGCGCGGGTGTGGGCGGCATTGAGTCCCAGCTCGGCGGCGCGGGCCTGCACGGTCTCCGGCAGGGGATGGTCCGACATCAGACGCAGGTCCGCGCCCAGCAGCTCGGACGTCTGATGATTCAGCGCCTGGGCGATGCGGTCAGTGAACACCGCCACGGCGGTGACGCTGACCACCGCGACCAGCACCGCCGCGGCCAACACCCGCAACTCGCCGGCGCGCCAGTCGCGGAGCAATTGTCGCAGCCCCAGCCGCAGGCTCAGGCCAGCCCCGCCAGCACTCACCGGGAGGGCTCCTCCGCCAGCAGACGCCCATCACTCAGGGACAGGGTGCGCTCGCAACGCTC
>CAZTPE010000476.1:0-1540 GCA_964614545.1 uncultured Ectothiorhodospiraceae bacterium | reverse complement strand
AAATGTGTCTGCGCGATCTGGCCACAGGAGCGGATCATCCGATCACCGAAAATCGTGGCACCCTGGCGGAAGGGTGTCATCTGGATCGCCCGGCATTGATGCGACTGGCCCAAGAGCTGGAACTGGGCCTGAGCCCAGCCCTGTGTCAGCAGGTTGCCGACGAGGTGGGCAGTGGCCACGAAGACTTCGACAATGTCTGGCGTCATGCCCTGGCCTGGCTGGCCAGCCGTGTGCCGCTGGATACCGCCGACAGCCTCGACGGTGGTGGTGTGGTGGCCCTGGTGGGCGCCACCGGTGTCGGCAAGACCACCACTATCGCCAAGCTGGCGGCGCGCTATGCCCTGCGCCACGGTCGCGAGAAGGTGGCGCTGATCACCACCGACGGCTATCGCATCGCCGCCCACGAACAGCTGCGTACTTACGGCCGCATTCTTAATATTCCGGTGCGCATCGCCAATACCCGCGAAGAATTGAGCGAGGCGCTGAAGCTGCTCGCCGACAAGGAATTGATCCTCATCGACACCGCCGGCATGAGCCAGCGCGACGTGCGTCTGTCGGAACAGTTTTCGATGATTACCGGCAGTGCGCCTGCCATCCGCACTTATCTGGTGCTGTCCACCAATACCCACCGCGCCGGTCTGCGCGAGGTGGTGAATGCCTTCAAAGAGGTGTGCCTCGATGGTTGCATCCTCACCAAGATGGACGAGACCACCAGCCTCGGCGGCACTCTTTCCACGGTGATGGAGAACAACCTGCCGGTGGCTTACATGAGCGACGGTCAACGGGTGCCGGAGGATATTCATATCGCCCGTGCCCACACCCTGGTCAACCGTGCGGTACTGGTGGCGCAACAGACCAGTCAGGCCCTGGAACAGGAATCTCTTAATCTGGCCTTTAGCGGGATGGTGGCAAATGCTCATGGCTGAAACACTCGATCAAGCGGCCGGTCTGCGCCGCATTGCCACACCCCGGCCGGTGCGCGTCATTACTGTTGCCAGCGGCAAGGGTGGGGTGGGCAAGACCAACGTGACGGTCAACCTGGGCCTGAGCCTCACTGCACAAGGCAAGGAAGTGCTGTTGCTGGATGCCGACCTGGGCCTGGCCAATGTGGACGTGATGCTGGGCCTGCATACCAATTACGACCTGTCCCATGTGCTGAAGGGTGAGCGCACCCTGGAAGAGGTCATCTGCACCGGGCCGCAGGGGATGCGTATCGTGCCGGCCTCCTCGGGTCTGCAGAACATGGCCGAGCTGAGCACCGCGGAACATGCCGGCATCATCAACGCCTTCAGCGAACTGAGCGTGACTCCGGACGTGCTGCTCATCGACACCGCCGCCGGCATTTCCGACAACGTGGTGACCTTCTCGCGCGCGGCACAGGAGGTGATCGTGGTGGTCTGCGACGAACCGGCCTCCATCACCGATGCCTACGCACTGATCAAGTTGCTCAATCGTGAATACGGCATCTACCGCTTCCGCGTGCTCACCAACCGGGTGCAGAGCGTGCAGGACGGGCGGGCACTCTACAACAAAATTCTCA
>CAZTPE010000475.1:0-1542 GCA_964614545.1 uncultured Ectothiorhodospiraceae bacterium | reverse complement strand
GCATCCCCGGCCTCGGCAGCTACACCATCGACGCCATCCGCGCCCAGGACTTCGGCATCGTGCGTGCCATGGTGTTCCTCGGTTCGGTGCTATATATCATCGGCCTGCTGCTCACCGATCTGTCCTACACCCTGGTGGACCCGCGGGTGCGGTTGTCATGAGGCCGCCCGTGCGACTCATCGCCCTGCTGGCGGTCATCGGTCTCGGTCTGTGGCTGGCGCCGGTGAAGGTGGTGCTGCTGTGGACCGACGCGCTGGTGTTCCTGCTGGTGGGCGTGCTTACTGCATTTGTAATTTATATGCGCGGCAAGCCGCACCTGCGCGCCCCGTGGGGACAGGTGATCCGGCGGCCACTAGCAGCCGCCTCGCTGGTGGTGCTGAGCGCCTATGTGGTAGTGGGGCTGCTGGACTCGGTGCACTTCCGCGAACGCTTGGCGCCGCAGGCCGGAATGGAGGTCGATCAGGATTATTACGCCGTGGACGTGCTGAGCCTGCTCGACCTGCTCGCCACGCCCCTGCGCACGCGGCTGGAAAAGAGCTACTCCGCGCCGCTGGCCGCGCAGCTGTACAGCAAGGAGACCGTCACCCTCGATGACGGCAGCACCGTGCGCATCTACCCGCGCCTGGAATATGGCGGCGCGCATCTCGACGATCCGGCCAGCCAGCGCGGCGCCGACATCGCCCAGCGCAGCTTCATGGCCCTGCTGTTCGGCCTGCTGGCCTGGGCCGCGCTGGTGGCGGCCTGGGTCGCCTGGCTGGCGCGCCGACATGGCCACGGTATCCGTGAGGAAGGGCGACTCATCCTTCATGGTGAGGCCGATCTGCCCTGGCGCAGCATCTTCGGCACCCTCGGCATGCTGATTCTGTTCATCGCCGTGGCCCTTAAACTGGGCCTCGCCTACCACCTGCTGGGCACCGGCAAGGTCGGCAACGACGTGCTCTACCTCAGCCTCAAATCCATCCGTACCGGCCTGGTCATAGGCACCCTGACGACGCTGATCATGCTGCCCTTCGCCGTGCTGCTCGGCATCATGGCCGGCTATTTCCGCGGCTGGGTGGACGACGTGATCCAGTACATCTACACCACCCTCAGCTCCATCCCCGGCGTGTTGCTCATCGCCGCCGCCATTCTCTCCGTGCAAGTCTACATCGCCAACAACCCGGATCTGTTCGAGACGGTGGTGGAGCGCGCGGACCTGCGTCTGCTGTTCCTGTGCATGATCCTCGGCATCACCAGCTGGACCGGCCTCTGCCGCCTGCTGCGCGGTGAGACCCTCAAGCTGCGCGAAATGGAGTACATCCAGGCTGCGCAAGCCTTCGGCGTCGGCAACTTCAAGATCATCACCCGCCACATCCTGCCCAACGTCATGCACATCGTGCTCATCTCCGTGGTGCTCGACTTCAGCGCCCTGGTGCTGGCCGAAGCCGTGCTGTCCTACGTCGGTGTCGGCGTTGACCCCAGCATGGTGAGCTGGGGCAATATGATCAACAGCGCCAGGCTGGAAATGGCCCGCGAACCGGTGGTGTGGTGGTCGTTGATTGC
>CAZTPE010000474.1:0-1555 GCA_964614545.1 uncultured Ectothiorhodospiraceae bacterium | reverse complement strand
CTCTACGAATCAATATCTTGCACTGCGCAAGCACGACCACTTGCAGGATCTAGGTGACAAACTATTGAAGAATCCGCGACAAGGTGCGTAAAAACCTGACATTTCTCTTCATTGACGCAGGCCAGCCGCCGATATATAAAGACGAGATCAATGCTGTAGCGATGCCATGAATCACACCAGACCGCCAAAAACAGTTATGCAGAGGGACTTCAAGTCTTTACTGGATAACACTGCCTACCCTGCCCTGAAGCGCCCGCGCCGGCGCGCCCGCTGGGCCGGGCTGGCCGCTGGGCTGACGTTATTTGCCGCGGCAGGCCTCCTGTTTACCGATACCGATGCCGACGCCGACGCAAACCGCAGCACGGATAGTGCACTGCTGGAAAACAAGCTCTCCGGCGACACGCGCATCACCCTGCCGTTGACCCTGCCCGGCGGGACCACCGATGAGGCCATAGAAGCGACTTTCGCCGCGGAATCCACAGCCTCAGCAGAACCAGAGGTCGACTGGCAGGTAGAGACCGTGCGTTCCGGTGACAGCCTGGCACGTATCTTCTCGCGCCTGCGCATCAGCCCACAGCAACTCGACCGACTCATGCGAACCGGCGAGGACACCGCCATTCTCAAGCGCATCATGCCGGGGCAGACACTCAAGTTCGACGTGCAAGACGGCGAACTGCAGCAACTGGTGGTCGAGATCGACCGTCTCAATACCCTGCACATACAGCGCGAGGGCGAGGACTTCGGCACCCACACCACCACCCGCGAGCTGGAAACCCGCGTCGCCAACGCCAGTGGTGAAATCAGCTCATCCCTGTTCCTCGCCGGTATGGACGCGGGCCTGTCCGACAACCTGGTCATGGAACTGGCCGGCATCTTCGGCTGGGACGTGGACTTCGCCCTGGACATCCGCGAAGGCGACCACTTCACCCTGCTCTACGAAGAAAAATACCTCGACGGTGAGAAACTGCGCGACGGCGATATCCTCGCCGCCGAATTCACCAACCGTGGCAAGACTTACCGCGCCCTGCGCTACACCGATGCCGGCGGCCGCAGTGATTACTACACCCCGGATGGCAAGAGCATGCGCAAGGCCTTCATCCGCACCCCGGTAGACTTCACCCGCATCAGCTCCCGCTTCGGCAAGCGCTATCACCCGACCTTGAAAAAGCGCAAGAACCACCACGGCGTGGACTACGCCGCGCCACGCGGCACACCCATCAAGGCCGCCGGCGATGGCAAGATCATGCACATCGGCCGCAAGGGCGGCTACGGTAAGACCATCATCATCCAGCACGGCGGCAAATACAGCACCCTCTACGCCCACATGTCCAACTACAACCGCAAGCTGCGCCGCGGTGCACGCGTAAAACAGGGCCAGACCATCGGCTACGTGGGCAGCACCGGCCGCTCCACCGGCCCGCACCTGCATTATGAATTCCGCGTCAACGGCGTGCACCGCAACCCGCTCACTGTAAAGCTACCCACCGCCGCCCCCATTCAGGCCAAGTACCGCGCCGACTTCCTCACCAAGACCCGCGTACTGGTCAGCCAGCTG
>CAZTPE010000473.1:0-1557 GCA_964614545.1 uncultured Ectothiorhodospiraceae bacterium | reverse complement strand
ACACGGTGCGGATGTGCGCGGGCATCTTGTGCAGCACGAACACCGCCGAGGTGATCAGACCGTCGCAGCCTTCCTTTTGTACCCCGGGCAGCCCGCCGAGGAACTTGTTGGTAACATCCTTGCCCAGGCCCTCTTTGCGCAGTTCGCTGCCCGGGATGCGCAGAGTCTCCGGCTCGCCGAAGGGTGTCTTGCCGTCGGCCTCGAAGCGGCGGATGCGAAATTCCGTCTTGGCCTGCTCGTGAATCTTGCCCAGATTGTGATTGATGCGCTCGACTTCCAGCCAGCGCCCATCCGGCGTGACCATGCGCCACGAGACCAGGTTGTCCAGTGTGGTGCCCCACAGCACCGCCTTCTTGCCGCCGGCGTTCATCGCGATGTTGCCGCCGATGCAGGAGGCGTCCTGCGAGGTGGGGTCGACGGCGAACACGTAGCCGTTGGCGTTGGCCAGATCCGACACCCGGCGGGTGACCACGCCGGCCTCCACGTGCACCGTGGGTACCTCGCGATCCACGCCGGGCAGGCGGCGCAGCTCGACGCTACCGATGGCGTCCAGCTTCTCCGTATTGATGATGGCACAGCGCTCGCGTAGCGGCACGGCGCCGCCGGTGTAGCCGGTGCCGCCACCGCGGGGGATCAGCGACAGGCCCAGCTCGATGCAGCTCTGCACCACACGGGCCATTTCGGCCTCGCTGTCGGGGTGAACGACCACGAAGGGGTATTCGACGCGCCAGTCGGAGGCATCGGTGACGTGCGACACCCTGGCCAGGCCGCTAAAGTCGATATTGTCCTTGCGGGTCACTTGCTTGAGTTTCTGCAGCGTCTGGCGGCGCAGCTGTGCCTCAGCGGCGAAGTTGTCCTCGAAGTCCTTGATGGCCTCTTTTGCGGCCTCCACCAGTTCCAGCGCCAGGGGATTTGCCTCAGCGCGATCGATGATCTGCTGCAGACGGTGGTGCAGGGCGTGGATCAGCGACTCGCGGCGCTTGGGATTCTGCAGCAGGTCGTCCTGAATGAACGGATTGCGTGTCACTACCCACAGATCACCCAGAACCTCGAACAACATGCGTGCCGAGCGGCCCGTGCGGCGGGAGCTGCGCAGCTGGTTGAGTGTCTCCCATCGCTGTTCGCCCAGAAAGCGAATAATGATCTCGCGATCCGAGAAGGAGGTGTAGTTGTAGGGGATCTCGCGCAGGCGAGTGGTGGCTGGGCTTATCATCGGGATATGGTGCAGATTCGTGTCAGGTGGTGTTGCATGCTTGTCGCACAGACACCATGTATATAAAGAGGTATCAGGGCGACAATGGCGACGTTAATACCATGTATTTAAAGGAGCCGCGTAGTTTAGCACAGGGCCATTGAGGGCTGACGCAAAAAACGCGCGGAGAGTTGTTGACGCTGGGGAGTCCCCGTGTATAATGCGCCGCTCGTTGGCTGAGGCCAGTGGTCTGGAGCGGAAGGTTGTTTGAATAAGGCTCCAGATTGGCGTTGACAGGCTTTGGAAAGCCCGTATAATTCGCGCCTCGCTCGAGCGGTACGAGGTTGTGCTGCTGGGCAGTTGAA
>CAZTPE010000472.1:0-1564 GCA_964614545.1 uncultured Ectothiorhodospiraceae bacterium | reverse complement strand
CCGCGTACTGGTCAGCCAGCTGGACATGCTTACCGCCACCACCGTGGCCACCAACGAGCACACCGAGTAACGCCACGCTCATGGCCGAGTACTACATCGGCCTGATGTCCGGCACCAGCCTGGACGGCGTCGATGCCGTACTGGTGGACTTCGCCGACGATCCGCCTCGCCTCATCGAGGCCCTCAGCCATCCCCTGCCCGATGCCCTGCGCCAGCAGCTGGCTGCCCTGTGCCAGCCAGGCAATGACGAGATCGAACGTATGGGCCGGGCCGATATTGCGCTGGGCAAGCTGTTTGCCGACGCCGTACAGCAACTGCTTCGCCAGACCGACATTCCCGCCGCCGAAATACACGCCATCGGCAGCCACGGCCAGACCATCCGCCACCGCCCCGATGCCGGCTTCACCCTGCAGATCGGCGACGCCAACCACATCGCCCAGCGCACCGGCATCACCACGGTGGCCGACTTCCGTCGCCGCGACATGGCCGCCGGTGGACAGGGAGCCCCCCTGGTACCCGCCTTTCACGCCGCCCTATTCCGCTCGCCAGACATCACGCGCGTGGTGCTGAATCTGGGCGGTATGGCCAATATCACCCTGCTGCCCGCCAATCCTGAACAGCCCGTCTCTGGTTTCGACACCGGCCCCGGCAACATGCTCATGGACCTGTGGGCACAGCAGCACCTGGGCCAACCGCTGGATGAAAACGGCGCCTGGGCCGCCTCGGGAACCGTGGATGAGGCATTGCTGGGGCGTTGCCTGAGCAACAGCTATTTCCACCAGCCGCCACCCAAGAGCACCGGCCGCGAACATTTCAATGCCGACTGGCTGGCGACGCAGCTGGACGAGAGTGAGCACTCACCTTCGGCGGTGGACGTGCAGGCGACCCTGTGCGAACTCACCGCCATCTCAGTGGCTGAGGCCGTCCGGCAGGCAGGCGCAGATGTCGCTGAACTGCTGGTCTGCGGAGGCGGTGCGCACAATGCCCATCTGCTATCACGCCTGCGTGCACATCTCGAACCGATGGACGTCATCCCCAGCGATGCACGCGGACTGGCGGCGGACTGGGTGGAGGCCGTCGCCTTCGCCTGGCTGGCACGCGAGACCCTGGCCGGACGACCCGGAAACCTGCCCACCGTGACAGGGGCCAGCGAGGCCGTGGTGTTGGGGGCAATCTATCCGGCTTGAGGCTTGAGGAGTGGAGGCTGGGAGCCGCTCGGATCTGTTCCATGATGGTGCGGGTACATGGCGAATGCCGGTGCCATGAAAATGGTCCGCAAATGAACGCCAATAAACGCGAATAAAACCCGAAGGGAGTAAACAACCTCGCAGCAAGCTATTTCGCTACGCGAAAGCGGGGTATTGTACGAATGGTACTAACTTAAAGCTTGAGAAACTTAGAATATCGTCTTTCCCGCGCAGGCGGGAATCCAGAATGTACGGAGTTTCAAACACCCTGGATTCCGGGTCTTCACTTCGTTCCGCCCGGAATGACGGTGTTTTCAACTATAACCTAGTGTAGGTCGTCACTCATTTTGTAACATTAGAATGAGTCCCATTTTTTA
>CAZTPE010000471.1:0-1567 GCA_964614545.1 uncultured Ectothiorhodospiraceae bacterium | reverse complement strand
GAAGAAGAGCATCTCGCCGAAATCGGTGGCATCTTGCTGGCCGCCTTCAGTCGCCGGGCAAAGAGCCTTGGTGAAGAAGTTCTTCGCGACCTTCTCGCCCACGACTTGCTGTGCGTTCAACAAGTCGGCGCCGAGTTACTACTCGAAAACGATCGCCTGTCCACGGCTGTGCCCGAAGATCTCTTAATCGCCCTGATGGATTCGGAGCACGCTAGCATCCGAACCATTGGTATCCAATTACTCGGCAAGAAGCCGGACATCGAGCTCAACAAGACCAACAAACCGGTCAAATTCTGGCAGAATCCTAATTTCACCTTCTGGGCCTATCTCTTCTACATTCTGATCTCGTTCCAGTTTTACCAGAACTACCAGCAGGCCCGGCAGGAGGAGATTCCCTACAGCGAATTCCTGCAGTATCTGGACAAGAAACAGGTGGCCGAGGCGGTGGTGACCGACAAGCTCATTACCGGTGTCCTGACCCTGAAGGATAAAAAAACCAACAAGCCGCGCCGCTTTATCACCGTTCCCCTGTCATGGAATAACGACCTGGCCAAGACCATGGAAAAACAGGGGGTAAAGTACACGGTACGGCTGAACACCGACTGGCTGGCAAAATTCATCACCGGCTGGGTGCTGCCCTTTGGCCTGCTCTTCCTTCTCTGGGGCTGGATGGCCAAACGCATGGGCAGCATGGGTCAGGGCTTTCTCAATATCGGCAACAAGGTGCATATCCACCCCGATTCCCTGCCCAAGGTGACCTTCGATGATGTCGCCGGAGCGGAGGAGGCCAAGCAGGAACTCAAGGAATGTGTTGATTTCCTCAAGGATCCCGAAGAGATCAAGAAACTCGGCGGCCGGATGCCCAAGGGGGTGCTGATGGTGGGACCTCCGGGTACCGGCAAGACCCTGCTGGCCAGGGCCGTGGCCGGCGAATCGGGCGTACCCTTTTTCAATATCAGCGGTTCGGAGTTCATCGAGATGTTTGTCGGTGTCGGTGCGGCAAGGGTCCGCGAGATGTTCGAGCAGGCCCGGCAGAAGGCGCCCTGTATCATTTTCATTGACGAGCTTGATGCCATCGGCCGCTCCCGCGGCATGGGATCGGTCATGGGCGGACATGACGAACGGGAACAGACCCTGAACCAGCTTCTCACCGAGATGGACGGTTTCGATCCCTCCACCGGCGTGGTGGTCATGGCGGCCACCAACCGTCCCGAGATCCTGGACAAGGCCCTGCTGCGGGCAGGACGGTTTGACCGGCAGGTGCTGGTGGACAAGCCGGACCTCAAGGACCGGGAGGCTATCCTCAAGCTGCATGGCAGCAGGCTGGAACTGGCCGATGATGTGGATTTCCAGGTGGTTGCCCAGCGCACACCCGGCTTTGTCGGCGCTGACCTGGAAAATATCTGCAACGAGGCAGCCATCCAGGCCCTGCGCAAAAAACGTGACAAGGTCACCATGAAGGACTTTGAGGCGGCCATTGACAGAATCATTGCCGGTCCGGAGAAAAAACACCGGGCCCTGAATCCGGCGGAAAAGAAACGGGTCGCCTACCACGAGTCGGGCCATA
>CAZTPE010000470.1:0-1576 GCA_964614545.1 uncultured Ectothiorhodospiraceae bacterium | reverse complement strand
TTTCGGCTGCCGGGGGCAGAGGCACTACGTCGCGGCGGCAGGCGAGCATGGTGCGCGCGGGCCACTGGCTGGCGGCGAGGAAGGGGCGTTCGTGGTCTTCGGCCTCCAGCGCCAGCACCTGGATCAACTCATCGCTGGGGTTGAGTTGGCCGTTGGTGAGCAGGGTGGCGAAGGCACGGTCGGCCTGCATGAAGACGGTGGCGCTGATAAACAGCACGGCCATCACCAGACCGCGCTGGCCAATAAAGCCACCGCTACGGCCAAGGCGTTGGTTGAGCTGGATCAACAGTGGGGTACCGCGATACAGCAGCAGGGTCAGGGCGATCATGGCCCAGCTGTCGTCGGCGCATAGCAAGCCGATGAGTAGTGCCGCCAGCAGGATGCTGCCGAACAGGTCGTTGAGTAGATTGCGGACGTCCTTCCACAGCACGATGGCCAGCAGCAGGGTCAGGATCAGGCCGGGAATCCAGCGGGGCTCGGCCAGGGGGCTCAGGTTGGTGTTGCCGAGGAGGGCGTGGCTGAGGGATTCGAGGGGATTGGCGAGCCAGTCGAGGGCAATCCAGCCGGTCTGCATGGCGAGGATGATGGCGGCGGCGATGCTGATGCCGATCCACACCTGTTTTTTCTGTTGCTGGGATTTCGGGTCTTTGTGCCAGCGCCAGGCCAGCGCCAGCGGATAGGCCAGACCCATGGGATGCAGGCTGACGGTGATGGCGACGAGGATGGCCTGCAGGAAGAAGAGGCTGCTGATGCTGTGCTCGGAGGCGCGGTACTTGCGATCCAGCAGCCAGCCGAGGCCGAACAGGGCGAGCAGGTAGGGCGCCACGCCGATGGCGTCGGCCTGGGCGATGGTGATGGGTGCGATGAGCAACAGGCCGGTGGCGATGAGGGCGGTTTCGTCGCCGTTGGTGTTGTCGTTGTGGCGTGTCCAGGTATAGAGCAGCATGGCTGCGCCGAAGGTCACCATCAGGGTGAAGACCTTGGCGGCGAGTATACTGCCGGACCAGTACAGACCCAGCGGGATGAACAGCAGGGCGCGGAAGTCCGGGCCGCCGAAGGTGGTGACTGGGTTGGCGATCATGTCCGACACGGACCAGTTGAGCAACAGCGCCATGGCGGCGCCTTCGTCAAGGCCGTAGGGCGTAAAACGTATCAGGCCGAAGTAGAGGATGGCGCCACCCCAAACGACCATCACCAGCAGCGCCCATAGGCGCGGTGAAATCTTTTTCAACATCGAATAAGTCTCTTTCTATGGGCAGCTCTTGTAGCGTGGCTGCTTGGTTTACTGCGGAAAATGATCGATTCTACAGTATCTGTCGAGACGGGAGAAATGCGCGCGGCGCGGGTCTACTGGAATTCCATGTGCAGCATTTTGCTGCCGGTCTTTTCGGCGAGGGTTCTGTAGTGCCAGTTGGTGTCCGGGTTGTCACGGCCGATGGGCAGGGTGAACACCGGGCTGGGGATATTGAAGTAGATGATGCGATCCGAGGGTGGTTCGTCGCCGATCAGCTGGTCGAGCATGGCGCCCATGCTGCCCTGATAGGTTTCGGCGCGGTGGTCGGAGAACCAGGTGAGG
>CAZTPE010000469.1:0-1588 GCA_964614545.1 uncultured Ectothiorhodospiraceae bacterium | reverse complement strand
GCGGCATGCCAGTCCATCCCCGCCTCACCGTGCCAGTAACCGTTGCAGACCTCACCGGTGACCAGCGTCACCACCCGGGCCTGTCCCGCCGCCGGATCGAGTGAGCCATCGCGCACCGCGGCGAAGGTTTCCACCACCCTGGCCATGTGCTGTGACTGTGGCGACAGGCGCACTACGTCCACGCCCAGCGAGGCCATTTCCGGCAGGGCGTTGATGAGATTGCTGGTGGCTGCCGAGAGAGTCTGGATGCCGTTCATGGCCAGGAACTGTCGCTGGTCCTGGGTTTTCAGCAGCATGCCGTCAGGGTAGTCCGCACAGCGGAATTGACAATCATCCTTAGGCAGGTTGTGGATGCGGGCGGTGAAACAGCGCGCGGAGAAGGCCAGCGGCAGACGGCCGAAGGCGAACACCTCGGTCTCCATGCCCGCAGGCCGAACGGCCTGCAATTCGGCCAGCGTGGTGTGTGGCAGCTCCACCGGCAGCACCCAGCGGGTGGCGCCCAGGCCGTGGTGCAGGCTGAGGGTCTCGCCATTGTAGATATTCAGCTGCGGGCCCGCTACATAGGGCACGCGCTTGGCCGCCAGCTGCACTGCCGCCATGTCGTTAGCCTCCACTGCGTAGTGGCCGTTGTCGACGATGTGCCGCAGGGTCTTCAGCTCGGAATCGGCCTCCAGCAGCACCAGGCTGGAGAGCACCACTTCCTTGCCCGCGGCGGTCAGCTGCGCGGCCACCGCCAGCCAATCGTCCCGGCGCATCAGGCGGCGCTTGGAACACACCGCCTCGCCCAGATAGACGATGTCCACTGGCCAGTCGGCGACCTGTCGGTAGAAATCCAGCACCTCATCCTTGGGCCAGAAATAGAGAATGGGTCCGAGAGAAAGCTTCATGAATATGCCTTATAGCACTGATATTTATTTAAAAGTTTAACTGTTAAATACACTACAGGGGCGCAGAGCTACAAGGGAATGGGATATCCATCTTGTGCGCACGGCGCACACTACATCTGCCCGTAGCTTGCGCCGTGCGCACGGTGGATTACAAACCATTGATACGTTCTCTGTGCCCTCTGTGCCTCTGTGGTGAGTTTTCAGGCTCACTGCCATTCGCGCTCCAGGGCGCCCAGGGTATGCGTGGAGCCCTCGGAGACCTTGTCAAGCTGGGCGACCCAATCGCTGCGTGGCACATAGCTCTCCGGGCTGGCATCAGCGGCATCCAGGGCCTGACGCAGCACCTGTGTTACCTGCGCGACGTACGTTGGACTGCGCTGGCGTCCCTCCACCTTGATGGCCTTGACGCCGATGGCCTGCAGCTCGGGGAGGATGTCCAGCACGCTCAGGCTGGTGGGCGCTTCGATGGCATAGCCCAGCTCGCCGTTGACCTCAAAGCGTCCCTTGCAGATCACCGGGTAACCGGCATTTTCGCCCGGGGCGTAACGATCGATGAGCACTTTGTTGAGATGCACCTCGCGGCCGCCCGCGGTCTCCTCCCAGCGCACCGCCTTGGCGGGTGAGCAGGCGCCGCAGGTGTTGGGGGATTCACCGGTGGCATAGGAGGAGAGATAACAGCGCCCTTCCACCATCACGCACAG
>CAZTPE010000468.1:0-1611 GCA_964614545.1 uncultured Ectothiorhodospiraceae bacterium | reverse complement strand
AATTCGGGCAATCTGAAACGGCCTCAAAGAAATCGAGGTAGGACCCAACTGAAATCAAGGGCCACAAGTTCGGGTGTGGTCTGACAGGGGATTATTCGCCGCTACCATCGGGGCGTGGCGCGATTTTTAATTTCAAAGGGGTCGGGCGGTTTAGACTGCCTGTGCTTGATAGCGATATTCGAGTTCTGATGCGTTTGCGCCGTTCGACAAAGGCGACTCTGCAAGCGCGGTTTGCCCGCCTAACCCGCAGCCAAGGCCCGCCCATCGTCATCGATCAGGCCAACGCAACACGTTTGCTTGAGAAAGCAGCAGAGCATTCAGGGGCGGATTTATGGAAATATGTGGGCGAGGTGCGGTATGGGAAGTTTCCTGATCCGAGCAATCCCTCTAATGGCTACCTTCCCAAGATTTTTGCCAAAAAGTAATCTGATACTCTATTAGATTCTCTGGGTCCTCAGGAATATATAATTCTACGGTGCAGGGACGTTCAGGAAACTGCCATTGTAACTTTGCTTCATAGATTCCCTTAAGCTTCTTTCCTAGAAACAGCAGCATGTCAGCTGTCAGATTTTGCTCGTCATGTATATGCATTTCAGACAAATGCTGGTGATTTAGCACTGCTTCAACACCTAGTGGCGTGGAGTTCTCTTGTGCTTCAAAACCAGCAATTGTTTCCAGTGTGTATTGCCCTTCCACAAGTATATACTTGCCGGCAGTCTCGAAATTAGGCCAAAGCAAAGCTGCATATCCAGCGGCCAGTTTGAAATCCCCTTCACATTCGGCCCAAGTTTTTAACGACATACCAGACCCATTATTCCAGCGCGCTAATTCAGCTTGCATACTTTCGGGTATCTCAGTTGACATTATTTGCTCCTATCCCTCGACACGATAGCATTCCTAACACCTCCGGGGCTACGGCTGTTCACCCCTCCATCGCCTCCAACTCATCGATCATCCCCGAAATCATCGACAAGCCCTTGTCCCAGAACTTCGGATCACTTGCATCCAGCCCGAACGGCGCCAACCGCTCCTTGTGGTGTTTGGACCCGCCCGCCTTCAGCATCTCGAAATACTTGTCCTGAAACCCGGCGTCCCCTTCCTCGTAAACCGCATAGAGCGCGTTTACCAAGCCGTCGCCGAACGCATAGGCATAGACGTAAAACGGCGAATGCACGAAATGCGGGATGTAGGCCCAGAAGGTCTCGTAGCCTTCAACAAAGCTGAACACAGGGCCAAGGCTTTCGCCCTGCACCGACATCCACAGCGCGTTGATGTCGTCCGGTGTCAACTCACCCTCGACCCGCGCCGCGTGCAGTTTGCACTCGAAATCGTAGAAGGCAATCTGGCGCACCACGGTGTTGATCATGTCCTCGACCTTGCCCGCCAGCAGCACTTTGCGTTCTTCCTGCGTCTGCGCCCCCTCCAGCAGTTTGCGGAATGTCAGCATCTCGCCAAACACCGACGCGGTTTCGGCCAATGTCAGCGGGGTCGAGGACAGCAATTCACCCTGATCCGCCGCCAATACCTGATGCACGCCGTGGCCCAATTCATGCGCCAACGTCATCACATCGCGCGGTTTTCCCAGATAGTTCAGCATCACATACGGGTGCA
>CAZTPE010000467.1:0-1619 GCA_964614545.1 uncultured Ectothiorhodospiraceae bacterium | reverse complement strand
CTCACCTTCGGCCTGCTGTACGCCTTCACGGAAAATTTCGTGCTGCCCTTCTCCCACGACGAAGTAGTGCACGGCAAGGGCTCCCTGTTGGCCAAGATGCCCGGCGACGAATGGCAGAAATTCGCCAACCTGCGCCTGCTCTACACCTACATGTACACCTACCCGGGCAAGAAGCTGCTGTTCATGGGCTGCGAGTTCGGCCAGGGCCGCGAGTGGGATTTTGACGCCAGCCTCGACTGGTACGTGCTCGACTATCCATCGCACCACGGCGTGATGGATCTGCTCAAGGATCTCAACCATCTGTACCGCGATACACCAGCCCTGCACCGGTTCGATTTCGACGCCCAAGGCTTCGAGTGGATCGACTGCAACGACACCGCGCAATCCACCATCAGCTACCTGCGCAAGTCCGCTGACAGCTTCGTGGTGGTGATCCTCAACTTCACCCCGGTGGTGCGCGAGAACTACCGCATCGGCCTGCCCGCCGGCGGCGAATGGCGCGAACTGATGAACTCCGACTCCGAGTTTTACGGCGGCAGCAACGCCGGCAACGGCAGCCCCATCATCGCCGAGGAACAGGCGTGGATGAACCGCCCCTGGTCCGTGGAACTGACCCTGCCGCCATTGGGTGCACTTATTCTAACCCCTGCCTGATTGCCGTTAGACAACTATCCAGACAACTATCCTGACAACAACGTAGACGACCCGTACCATGTCGAAGATTCTGTTTGCCACCAGTGAAGCCTATCCACTGATCAAGACCGGCGGGCTGGCCGATGTCAGCGGCAGTCTGCCCGCGGCACTGAAATCCCTCAACCATGCTGTGCGCCTGATCCTGCCCGCCTACCCGGCGGCGAAGGAGAAGGCCGGGCCGCTGAAATGCATAACCACGATTCGCCTGCCCGGTTCGCAGGAAAAAATAAAAATCCTCGAAGGCCGCCTGCCCGGTAGCCGGGTGTTCGTCTGGCTAGTGGACTACCCTCCCGCCTTTGCGCGCGAAGGCAACCCCTATCTCGGCCCGGATGGCCACGACTGGCCCGACAATCCCGAACGCTTCGCCCTCTTCTGCCGTATCGTCAACGAAATTGCCATGGGCCGCGTCGGACTAAGCTGGCGCCCGGACATCGTGCACTGCAGCGACTGGCAGACCGGCTTGGTGCCGGCCCTGCTGAGCCTGGAGGCCGAACGCCCGGCCACCGTGTTCACCATTCATAACCTCGCCTATCAGGGCATGTTCCCCGCCGAGGTCTTTTTCCGCCTCGGCCTGCCGCCACAGCTGTGGCACTTCGAGGGTCTGGAATTCCATAACCACCTGTCCTTCATCAAGGGCGGGCTGGCCTATGCAGACAAACTCACCACCGTCAGCCCCACCTATGCGCGGGAAATCCAGACGGCGGAATTTGGCTACGGCCTCGACGGCCTGCTACGCCATCGTACCGCCGACCTGCACGGCATCCTCAACGGCATTGACCTCGATGAATGGAATCCGGCGACCGACCCGCATATCGAATGGCACTACAATGCTAAACGCTTCAGCGCAAAACAGCACAACAAGCGTGTCTTGCAGGCGGAGTTTGGCCTGCCCGAAAGCGACGACTTGCTGTTAGGTTCGGTGGGAC
>CAZTPE010000466.1:0-1629 GCA_964614545.1 uncultured Ectothiorhodospiraceae bacterium | reverse complement strand
GCATCCAGTCCGCGCTCGCCGAGGACGATGCGGTGCGGGATGCCAACCAGCTCCATGTCGGCGAACATCACACCGGGGCGCTCCTTGCGGTCGTCCAGCAGCACGTCGATGCCGGCGGCAATGAGTTCGTCGTGCAGCTTCTCCACCGCCTCGCGCAGGCGCTGCGACTTGTGCATATTCATGGGCAGCAGGGCGACCTGGAAGGGGGCAATGTTATTGGGCCAGATGATGCCACGTTCATCGTGGCTCTGCTCGATGGCGGCGGCCACCACGCGTGATACGCCGATACCGTAGCAGCCCATGCGCATCACCACCGCCTTGCCGGACTCGTCCAGCACCGTGGCGTTGAGCGCCTCGGTGTACTTGGTGCCGAGCTGGAAGATATGGCCCACCTCGATGCCGCGCTTGATGGACAGGGTGCCTTTGCCATCGGGGCTGGGGTCGCCCTCGACCACGTTGCGCAGGTCGGCGATGCCGATATTGTCAGAACCGGGCTCGGGCAGGTCGCGGCCCCAGTTGACGCCGGTGAGATGCTTGCCGTCCTCGTTGGCGCCGCAGACGAAATCGGCCAATACGCTTGCCGCACGGTCGATGATCAGCGGCGCGGCGATGTCGCGCGGGCCGATGGAGCCGGCCGGGCAGCCGCAGCAGGTGTGCACCGCCTCGTCGCCTACCAGGGTCAGCGGCGAGGCCACCTGCGGCAGCTTCTCCGCCTTGATTTCGTTCAGCTCGTGATCGCCGCGCAGCACCAGCGCCACCACGTCCGTCTCGCTGCCCTTCACCAGCAGGGTCTTCACCGTCTGGCTGGGGTCGATGCCGAGGAAGGCGGACACTTCAGCGATGCTGTGCTGGTTGGGGGTGTCCACCGTTTGCAGCTCCGCACCGGGCGCCGGGCGCTCGCCGGCCGGGGCCACCGCCTCGGCCAGCTCTACGTTGGCCGCGAAGTCGCTCTCGCTGGAGAAGGCGATGGCGTCCTCGCCGGATTCCGCCAGCACGTGAAACTCGTGCGAGGCGTTGCCGCCGATGCTGCCGGTGTCCGCCTGTACCGGACGGAAGTCCAGCCCCAGGCGGGTGAAGATGCGTGTATAAGCCTTGAACATGCGTTCGTAGATTTCGCTCAATGATTCCTGATCGACGTGGAAGGAATAGGCGTCTTTCATGAGGAATTCGCGTGCACGCATCACGCCGAAGCGCGGGCGGATCTCGTCGCGGAACTTGGTCTGTATCTGGTAGAAATTCACCGGCAACTGTTTGTACGAACGCAGCTCGCGGCGCGCCAGATCGGTGATCACCTCCTCGTGGGTGGGGCCGTAGCAGAACTCGCGGCTGTGGCGGTCGCGCAGGCGCAGCAGCTCCGGCCCGTACTGTTCCCAGCGCCCCGACGCCTGCCACAGCTCGGCGGGCTGCACCGACGGCATCAGCAGTTCCTGCGCCCCGGCGCGATCCATCTCCTCGCGCACGATATTTTCCACCTTGCGCAGCACCCGCAGGCCCATGGGCAGCCAGGTATAGAGGCCGGAAGCCAGCTTGCGGATCATCCCCGCGCGCAGCATCAACTGGTGGCTGATGACCTCGGCGTCGGCAGGCGTTTCCTTGACGGTGGCGAGCAAAAACTGGGAAGTGCGCATG
>CAZTPE010000465.1:0-1660 GCA_964614545.1 uncultured Ectothiorhodospiraceae bacterium | reverse complement strand
TCCTGTCCGGCTTCACCACGCCCATCGCCAATATGCCGGAGGTTGTGCAGTGGCTCACCTATCTTGATCCATTGCGCTATTTCCTGGTCATCGTGCGCGGCGTGACCCTGGAGGGTGATGGCTTCGCCCTGCTGTTCCATCAATTTTGGCCCATGGTCATCATTGGCGTCACGACGCTGGCCATGGCCGGATGGTTATTCCGGCATCGGATGTATTAAGTCTTGTAGGCTGAGGTATGGCCCACCAGAAACGGGGCAGTTTTGTAGGGTGGGCACTGCCCACCAAGAGCGGGGCGGGAATCGTCATGGCGGGCAATGCCCTCCCTACGATAAGCGCAGAACAGGCCATAACCTGAAGGCAGTGGCTTTTGTCGGCAGGTATTCATAGCATCTTGTTTTTGAAAAACTGCCAAACCTCCGTCGTCATTTCGATGTCGTGATTCTGCTTGTTGAAATACTGTTCATACAGTGCCGAGTATCGCTCCTGAATACTGGGTGCCGAATGCCCACCGCCGGATACCTTGTACAAAATCACCTCGGTTTCCTCAATGCCATTTGGATAGGTGTATTTCGTGACCGTTCCCCCGTCATCGGGATCCAGGTCGGCAAAGGTGTGGGTGACGGGGGTGGTGTCGGTTTGATCGAACGTGGTCCATAGGACGACCGATGCCGCGGTTGAATAAACCGTGCCATGCTCCGCGCTGGGTGGGTTCGACAGCATGCCGCCGTTGTATGGCAGGTGATTGTCATCGGTACCATTCATGAACAAAACGGAAATGGGATTGACCGGCGGGCTGCAATCCGACTCGTCCGGCATGGCCGCTGCGATCGCGGCAACGGCAGCGATTCTGTCGGATAGCTCCACCGCCAACCTTAGCGCCATGAGCCCGCCATTGGATGTGCCTGAGGCGTAGATTCTGGCGGCGTCGATAGGGTGAGAGGCGGCGATCCTGTCGATCAATGTCGAGATGAAGTGAACGTCATCGGCATTGGAATACACGCTCGCGTTGCTACGGCAGTCATGCCAGGTAGGCTTCCCGTATGCGCCATTCAGGCCCTCGGGATAGACGACGATGAATTTCTCGCTGTCGGCAATATCCATCCATAGCTTGTACGGTGTCTTGTGACCACTTTCGCCGGTCATGTCTTCAATGTAAACGCCGCCGCCGTGCAGTTCGAAGACCAGTGGGTGGGTGGTACTCCCCAGGTCTTTCGGGATATAAATGGCGTATCTTCGTGTTGCGCCATCCACAACAATGTTTTCAATGAAGAGTCCGGCTTTGTCGGTTTCTTTGTTGTTTGATGCTCGGTGGCACCCGGCTAAAGCCGCCATGACGAAACAGAGCATGGCGATTTTCCAGCATGCATTTCTGTCCTTGTGTGACATGATGGTTCCTTTCATTTCATTCTTTTAGCGGCATGGGGTGCAAGAAATATTATGGCCGGGAGTCCGTCGGATAGTGGGAATAATCTACCGCGCTGATGGGCAGGCGGCCGGAACCTTGTCTTCCCACCCTGCTTGCTACGCTGACTCCAAGCCCGGCGGGCTTGGAGTCAGCGTACCGCCTTTTGCTTACGGGCCCAAGCCTCCAGCCGCCATCGCATACGCCGCGAGTGGCTGCCTTCCCAATAGATGCGTCCGCAGCCGGGGCAGTGGTGCA
>CAZTPE010000464.1:0-1668 GCA_964614545.1 uncultured Ectothiorhodospiraceae bacterium | reverse complement strand
TCCGGTGACTACCCGGGGGCGGTCGAGGCCAAAAACGAGGCGGAAAAAATCACCATGGTGCTCTATCCCAATGATGCCAGCGAAAACGGCAAAGACCTGCGCCTGCGGCAGCAGTATTTTCTGGCTTCGGCCAGCCTGCAGGATGTGCTCGATCGCTGGGTCACCATCAAAGGGCATGATTTGAGCCGGTTCGCCGAAAAGAACTGCTTTCAACTCAACGACACCCACCCCAGCTGTGCGGTCGCCGAACTGATGCGGCTGTTGCTCGATGAGCATAAACTCGGCTGGGATGAGGCCTGGGAAATCACCTGCAACACCATGGCTTATACCAACCACACGTTGTTGCCGGAGGCCTTGGAAAAGTGGCCGGTACGGCTGTTCGAACAGCTGCTGCCGCGGCTGCTTGATATTATCTACGAGATCAACGCCCGTTTTCTTAAGGAGGTCGCCGCCCGTTGGCCCGGCGACAGCGAACGCCAGCGGCGCATGTCGATCATCCAGGAAGGTTCCGAGCCGCAGGTGCGTATGGCTTTTCTGGCGATCGTCGGCAGTTTCTCGGTCAACGGCGTCGCTGAGCTGCATTCTCGATTATTGCAGGAAGGGTTGTTCCGCGATTTTTATGAGCTCTGGCCGGAAAAGTTCAACAATAAGACCAACGGGGTCACCCAGCGCCGCTGGCTGGCCTGGTGTAATCAGGGTCTGAGCCGTTTGATCAGCGACAGTATCGGCGACGACTGGGTCACCGATCTGGGGCAGCTGGTGCAGTTACGGCAGCTGGCCGCTGACCCGGTTTTTATGCAGCGCTGGCAACAGGTTAAACTTGCCAACAAACAGCGACTGGCCGAACTGATCCAGGTCGATTGCGGTGTCAAATTCAATCCTGCGGCGATGTTCGACGTGCAGGTCAAGAGGATTCACGAGTACAAGCGGCAACTGCTGAATATCATGCATGTCATCCATCTTTACGACCGGATCAAGCGGGGAGATACCGCGGGCTGGACGCCACGCTGCGTGTTGATCGGCGGTAAAGCGGCACCCGGCTACGCCATGGCCAAGCTGATCATCAAGCTGATCAACAACGTCGCTGCGGTGGTCAATAACGATCCCGCCGTCGGCGATCTGCTTAAAGTTGCCTTTTTCCCCAACTACCGGGTTTCGGCGATGGAAGTGATCTGCCCCGGAACTGATCTGTCGGAACAGATTTCCACCGCCGGCAAGGAAGCCTCCGGCACCGGCAATATGAAGTTCATGATGAACGGTGCTTTAACCGTCGGCACTCTCGACGGGGCCAATATTGAGATTCGCGAAGAGGTCGGAGCAGAGAACTTCTTCCTCTTCGGGTTGACCGCCGCCGAGGTGGAAGAGCAGCGCAAAAACTATAATCCGCAGGCGATCATCGCGGCTGATCCGAACCTTACGCGGGTCCTGCAGCTGTTGCAGAGCGGGCATTTCAATCAGTTTGAGCAGGGGATTTTTACGCCGCTTATCGAGGCGTTATACAATCCGCACGATCCCTGGCTGGTGGCGGCTGATTTTACCAGTTACGTAGCGGTACAGGAGCAGGCCGCCCGACTTTATCAGGATCAGCAGAACTGGACACGCAAAAGTATCCTTAACGCGGCGGCCAGCGGCAAGTTCTCCACCGACCGGACCATACGGGATTACAAC
>CAZTPE010000463.1:0-1669 GCA_964614545.1 uncultured Ectothiorhodospiraceae bacterium | reverse complement strand
TGGCATTGATTTCGTCGAAGGTGCGCAGGCCGATGTCAGACACCTGCGGGCTGTTATCGGACGGTGTCGTGCAGCTGGCGTTGACGCCGCAGACCATGTCGACACGCACGTCGGGTCCGCTGTTACCCAACTGCTCGAAGGTGAGAAAGAATTGGTCCGTTTCGGGGCTATTCTCGAGGGCGATGATGGTGCCCAGCTCGGACAGCACCCGTCCGCTGCTGGTGTAGTTGCTGCTGGTCACCGTGGTGTCAATGTTGCGGAAGGCCTGGCCGATGGCGGGCTCTTTGCCGTTGAGGCCGAGACGCAGGCCCTTGACGACGATGTTGCCGGGCTGGAAGTCGGGATCCAGGCTGACAAAGGTTGGTTTGTAAAACAGGTAGCTGTAGTTGTCGTACTGGCTGACCGTGAACATCACGTAGCACTGGGGAATGTCAGGCTTGGTGGTGTCTTCTGCAGGCAGGAAGCAATTGGGATCATTGACATGCTCGCTAACGCTGAACAGGAGCAGGAATTTTTCACCCACGCTGGCCTCGAAGTTCTGCTGGATCTGTGTCTCGCTCATGGCGCGGTCATGGATGGCCACCAGGCGCAGTTTGCCCTGCCAGGGGTGGGCGCCGCCGGATTCGCTGCCGAACACCAGGGCGTAGCTATCGTCCCAGTCGGCCAGGTTGCCGGGGGTATTGCTGTCGATGTCGCCGGTGTTCACGCCATTGACGTAGATGCGGCGGCCGTTGATGGGGTCGAAGGTGACCACCACATGCTGTTGGGCGGCCTGCAGGTCTTCGTCGTCGGCACTGGTGATCAGCGACGGTTCGCCATTGGCGTTGGTGGTGCTGCTGCGGTGCATGAATTCATAGCGATATTCGGCCTGGCCGAGGGTGAGGTTGCGCCGGTCTTCACCGACGGAGTAGGTGATAATGCGCGCCGGGTTGCCGGCCGTGCCTTGACTGACGTTGCCGGGAACCACCCAGGCCTCGATGGAGTATTGGCCACTGGCGACGATGCGGTCGCGTAGCTTCTGGCCGTCGCCGGCATTGACGGCGCGGGCATGACCGCCGAGGAATTCGATGCCCCAGCCGCCGACCCACTTGAAGTCGGTATCTTCATTACCTTCCAGGCGTAGATTGAGGGCGGGTGTGATGCCGCTGGTGTCGGAAATGACATTGCCTGTGGTGGCCTTAAATTCATACAGGGCAATGGTGCTGGAATCATCACGCGCCCCACCGCTGGCGACCAGACCATTCTTCAGCCTCAAAGCTTTGCTGGTGACCCAGTTGGCGTCTAGCGCGTCGGGTTTTGGGATGGGTCCGGCAAAGTCGGCGATGGCTTGCTCCATGGTGGTGGCAGAAGCGTCGCAGTCGACGCTGCCGGTGCTGTTGGGATCCCAGCAATTGTGGAATCCCTGAGCTAGGCGTACTACCAGCCGTGAGTTGGCGGGGATGTTGAGGTCGATGACCCCTTTGGTGGCTTCGTAGGCGGCGGCAGGGTCGCTTACGGCGAAGAACGGTGACTCCAATGCCACGTGGCAGTTGGCACAATTGTCTATCAGCAGCTGGTGTACGGTGGAGCCAAAGCGGGTCAGTACCGTGTTGTCCGTGGTTGGGTCGGGCCAGCTTTTGCTGGCGTTCGCTTCTATTTGCGTCGGGGCTTCCAACACGATGGCATTGCC
>CAZTPE010000462.1:0-1682 GCA_964614545.1 uncultured Ectothiorhodospiraceae bacterium | reverse complement strand
TCTAGATCCGCCACGGATTGCATCACATGGCGCACCCTCCGTTGCCCAAGCTGAAGTGGCCGTTACTGGTCATGGCACTGTGCCTATTCTGGGCCCAGGCCTCCCCCGCCGGCTCCATGGCCGAAGAATACAAACTGAAAACCGCCCTCATCTACAAGTTGGCAAAATTCGTCACCTGGCCAGCGGACAGCGGCAGATTCGGCATCTGTGTACTGGGCCGGGATGATTTCGGCACCACACTCAATGCCCTCAAAGGGCGCCGCATCGGCGCCCACCCCATCAGCATTCACCGCTTCGGCCAGTCGGAGGGCATCGGCCACGAATGCCGGATCGTCTTCGTTAGCGAGTCAAAAAGGGCCTTTGTCGGCGCAATCGCTGACAAACTGGCCGACCGCCCCATCCTCACCGTGGGCGACAGCAAGGATTTTGCCAAACACGGTGGCATGGTCGAATTCGCCATCGAGGGTGGCCGCATCGGCTTCAGGATCAACCTCGCCCGCGTACAACATGTGGGCCTGAAGATCGCCGCCCCGCTGCTGGGCATCGCCAGCATCATGCACGAAAACGGGGAGTCTGAAAGGTGAAACGGCTCGACGACCTGAATATCGCCAACAAACTGCGCCGTATGATCGTGCTGGTCAGCGGACTCGCCCTGCTGATCAGCTCCCTGATCTATCTCGGCATCGAATACGCCAGCTCGCGGCAGATGCTGCTGGAGCGCTCCGAGGTGCTGGCCGACTTCATCGCCACCAATTCCACTGCCGCCCTGGCCTTCGACGACCAGGACACGGCCAACCGCCTTCTCTCCGGGCTGGCTTCCGAGCCGGCCATCGCCCGCGCCGAGCTTTACCAGGTGGATGGCCGCCGGATTGCCCACTATCCGCAAACTGCCAAAGCCCCCGGGATAACGCGGGAATGGGTGGATAGCATTACCGCAAGCCGGCAATCCCATGCCCATTTCAACACCGACGCCATCGACATCATCAAACCGGTGGTGCTCGATGGCGAATACCTGGGCTTCGTCCACATCGTCACCAGCCTTGATCCGTTGTTCCGGCAATTCCTGGTCTACGTCAGCGCCAGCCTGGGCTTGTGGCTGCTGATCATGAGCGGTGTCTACTTGCTGTCCAACCGGCTGCAGCGCAAGATTTCGGGCCCCATCCAGCACCTGCTGAACGGCATGCAGCAGGTCTCCGACACGCAGGATTTCAACATTCGCATCGGCGTAAGCGGAAACGATGAGATCGGCACCATCATTGCCAACTTCAATGACATGCTGGAACAGATCCAGCAGCGCGACGAGAAACTGGCCTCCTATCGCAGAAACCTGGAAAACGAGGTCGAAGAGCGCACCCGCCACCTGCGGGCGGCCATGGAAACCGCAGAAAAAGACCGCGAAACGGCCGAGGCGGCGAGCCGCGCCAAAAGTGAATTCCTCGCTACCATGAGCCATGAAATCCGCACCCCCATGAACGGCGTGCTGGGCATGACTGAACTACTGCTGGACTGCGGTCTTGACATCCGTGCACATCGCCTGGCGGACACCGCCCACCGTTCCGCAGAAAGCCTGCTGGGCGTGATCAACGACATCCTCGATATCTCCAAAATCGAGGCCAACAAACTGCAGCTCAACATCGAGCCGTTCAACCTGCGGGCACTGATCGAGGACACCCTCGAACTGC
>CAZTPE010000461.1:0-1695 GCA_964614545.1 uncultured Ectothiorhodospiraceae bacterium | reverse complement strand
GGGTCCGGTGCGGTCTCGGCACCTTTCACCGATGCCGCCAAAGCTGATTGCATTATCGTCATTGGCTGTCGCCCGGCGACCAATCATCCGGTGGCCGCGACTTATATCAAACGCGCCGTAAAACGCGGTGCAGGCGCCGGCGAGGGTGAAAATTACGATGAAATCCTCTATGAGGGTTACGGCCCGGCGGGTGTTGCGGTAATGGTGGAATGCCTCACCGACAACCGTAACCGCACCGTCTCTGAGGTACGTCATGCCTTCACTAAGAGTGGTGGCAACCTGGGCACCGACGGCTCGGTGTCGTACCTGTTTACTAAGCTAGGCATGCTCAGCTATCCCCCGGGCAGCGATGAAGACGCCATCATGGAAGCCGCGTTGGAGGCCGGCGCCGACGACGTGGTGGTCAACGATGACGGCTCCATCGACGTGCTCACCGCCTGGGAGGAGTTGGTCAACGTCAAGGAGGCGATGATCGCCGCGGGCCTTGAGCCGGAAAACGCCGAAGTCACCATGCAGTCCTCCACCTCGGTGGAGCTGGGCGTGGACGATGCGGAGAAGGTGATGCGCCTGGTGGATATGCTGGAAGACCTCGATGATGTGCAGAAGGTCTACAGCAACGCCGACTTCTCCGATGAAGTGATGGAGAAACTGGCCGGATGACGGCCGATCCGGTAAGTAGGGTGGGCACCGCCCACCAGCAGGGTTGGAATATGCGCAACGTTGGGCAATGCCCACCCTACCGTTGAGCCCCGCCGTGATCCGCATCCTTGGCATCGACCCCGGCTCCCGCTTCACCGGCTTCGGCATCATCGAGAGCGACGGCCGCAGCGCACGCTACATCACCAGCGGCTGCGTGCGTGTCACCGGCGAGACCTGGGCCGAGCGCCTCGGCGTTATCTTTAATTCCATTAGTGAGCTGGTCGATACGCATCAGCCGCAGGAAATGGCCATCGAACGGGTCTTCATGCACCGCAACGCCGACTCCGCCCTCAAACTGGGCCAGGCACGCGGCGCCGCCATCTGTGCCGTTATCACCCGTGACGTGCCGGTGCACGAATACAGCCCCACGCAGATCAAACAGTCGGTGGTCGGCAAGGGCCGCGCCGCCAAGGAACAGGTGCAGCACATGGTGCGCATCCTGCTCAAGCTACCCGGCAACCCACAGGCCGATGCCGCCGATGCCCTTGCCGTGGCCCTGTGTCACGGCAATACCCGCAGCACCCTGATTCAGGTACCCAACATGCATAAAGGACGACGCCGGTGATCGGACGACTGAAAGGCACACTGCTGGAAAAGCTGGCCCCCCGCTTATTGTTAGACGTCAATGGCGTCTGCTATGAAATCGACGCCCCCATGACCACCTTCTACGAGCTGCCCGAGGTGGGCAGTGCGGTGATCCTGCACACCCACTTCGTGGTGCGTGAGGACGCCCAGCTGCTGTACGGCTTCCTGCACCAGTCCGACCGCAGCCTGTTCCGCACCCTGATCAAGGTCTCCGGCGTCGGCCCCAAGATGGCCCTGGCGATTCTCTCTGGCATGTCCGCCGACGAATTCGTCGGCTGCGTGCAGAGCGGCGACAGCGCGGCGCTGACGCGTGTCCCCGGGGTCGGTAAAAAGACCGCCGAGCGGCTGGTGGTGGAAATGCGTGACCGGGTCAAGGACTGGCAGGGCGTGAGCCTGTCGCCGGATGCCGTG
>CAZTPE010000460.1:0-1697 GCA_964614545.1 uncultured Ectothiorhodospiraceae bacterium | reverse complement strand
AGCAACAGACCGGCCAGCCAGCCGATGATCACGCCCACGCGCTCGGGGATGGCGATGCACCAGTACACCAGCACCAGCACCAGCCAGTCCGGGCGCAGGGGCTCGGCCCAGTCCGGCAGGGCCAGCATGTGCAGGGCCAGGGCGACGATGAAGCTGAGGACGATGACGCCGCCACCACGGTGTTGGCCGATGCTCATGGTGCCGTGGTGTCCTGTGTCGCCGCCGGGGTTTCATCGGCATTATCACTTTGCCGCTGGCGTCCCGTGGGCCATACCAGCAACACTTCGCGTGATCGCTCCAGCTTGGCGGTGGGAACGGCGTGGATCACCGCATAGGGCTGGGTCGGGTTCTTCTCGACCTTGCTGACCACCGCCACCGGGTAGTCCGGCGGGAAGCGTCCGCCGAGGCCGGAGCTGACCAGCAGGTCGCCCTCGACGATATCGGTGCTGATGGGCAGGTAGGGGATGGTGAGCCGGTCTGGCGCGCCGGTGCCCACGGCGATGGCACGCAGGCCGTTGCGATTGATCTGCACCGGGGTGGCGTGGTTGGCGTCGGTAATCAGCATGGCGGTGGAGGATAGCGGGCCGAGATGCACGATCTGCCCCATTACGCCATCGGCCTCGATCAGCGGCTGGCCCAAGTAGATGCCGTCGCGGCTGCCCTTGTTGATGACAATCTGGCGCGTGAAGGGCTCCAGGTCCACCGCCAGCAGTTCGCCGATGAGCACCTGTTCGCCGACCTTCTTCGAGGATTGCAGCAGTTCGCGCAGGCGCAGATTCTCGGCCTTGATGGCGTTGAGCTTCAGCAGCTTGGCCTTGAACAGGGTGTGCTGCATCTTCAGGCGGCCGTTTTCCTCCAGCAGGGTCTCGCGCGAGGACAGGTTTTCACCGATCCAGCTGGAGGCCGACACCGGCAGGTTGACCAGATATTGCAGGGGGTAGACCAGGACGGAGATGCCGCCGCGCAGGCCCTCGAGATAATTCTGCCGGTGGTCCACCGCCATCAGCGCCGCGGAGACGAAGACCAGTATCACCAGCCGGGTGGTGATGGAGGGGCCCTGGATAAATAGCGGTTTTATGTTACTGCTCTCCCGGATCGGGACACGGTCATATTCTGACCTGGATCCTGCAATCTGAAGTCTTATTCAGAAGCAAAGACGTCGGTGCCGGTCTCGTCGATCATCTCCAGCGCACGGCCACCGCCCCGGGCGACGCAGGTGAGGGGATCCTCGGCGATCAGCACCGGCAGGCCGGTTTCTTCCATCAGCAGGCGGTCGAAGTCGCGCAACAGCGCGCCACCGCCGGTGAGCACCATGCCGCGCTCGGCGACGTCCGCGCCCAGTTCCGGCGGGGTTTGTTCCAGTGCGGTCTTGACGGCGCTGACGATGCCGGACAGGGGTTCCTGCAAGGCCTCGAGGATTTCGTTGCTGTTAAGGGTGAAGCTGCGTGGGATGCCCTCGGCCAGATTGCGGCCACGCACCTCGATTTCCAGTACCTCGTCGCCGGGATAGGCGCTGCCGATTTCTTCCTTGATGCGCTCGGCGGTGGACTCGCCAATCAAGGTGCCGTAGTTGCGCCGCACGTAATTGATGATGGCCTCGTCGAAACGGTCGCCGCCGATGCGCACGGAGGAGGAATAGACGATGCCGGTAAGGGAGATCACCGCCACCTCGGTGGTGCCGCCGCCGATGTCCAGCA
>CAZTPE010000459.1:0-1699 GCA_964614545.1 uncultured Ectothiorhodospiraceae bacterium | reverse complement strand
GATGCCATCGACAGCATCAAGTTCAAGGCGCAGATGATCTACCACTGCAAGCGCAACAAGATCCCCATCATCGCCACCGGTGGTGCGGGCGGTCTCACCGACCCCACCATGATCCACGTCAAGGATCTGCGCCAGACCTACAACGACCCGCTGGCCGCCAAGGTGCGCAGCCGTCTGCGCAGCGACTTCGGCTTCAGTAAAAATCCAAAGCGCAACTTCGGCATCGAGTGCGTGTTTTCCAGCCAGCAGCAGGTCTATCCCAAGGCTGACGGCAGTGTTAGTCACGAAAAGCCTGGTATCCACGGCATCTCGCTGGATTGCAACATGGGCTACGGCTCGGCCACCTTCGTCACCGCCGTGTTCGGCCAGGTGGCCGCCTCGCGGGTGATCAACCGCACCCTGCAAAGAGCGGCGCGGCGGAAGGCCCCCAAAACATGACAAAATCTGTGTGCGGCTTCAGCCGCGAATTGAGGTTAGCATCTCTTCGCGGCTGAAAGCCGCTCCCACAAAAAGAGCCTCAATCTACGCGGCGTTTTTGCACAAAGTACCGGCACAGGCGACAATAGCGCCCTTGCCAATCATCCAACAACACGGAGCCCAGTCCTTGAAACTCACTAGCGCCGAATTCCAGCAATGGGAACACAAGTCCGTCACCCTGCTGGGCATGTCGGGCGTGGGCAAGACCCGCCTCTCCGCCATCCTGCGCCAGGACGGCTGGTTCCATTATTCCGGCGACTACCGCATCGGCACCCATTACCTCGATGAGGCTATCCTCGACAACATCAAGCTGCAGGCCATGCAGATGCCCTTCCTGCGCGATCTGCTGCGCACGGATTCCATCTACATCCGCAACAACATCGGCGTCGATCACCTCAAGCCGGTGGCCAGCTTCCTCGGCAAGGTCGGTAATCCGGAGCACGGCGGCCTGCCCCTGGAAGAATTCAAACGCCGCCAGCGCCTGCATCACGAGGCCGAGATCGCCGCCATGAATGACGTGCCGGTCTTCATCGACAAAGCACAGTCTATTTACGGTTATAAACATTTCATCAACGATGCCGGCGGCAGCGTGTGCGAACTGGACAGCCCCGAAGTCATTGAGGTGCTGGCCGAGCACACGCTGATCCTCTACATCAAGGCCACCGAACATGACGAGCATGAACTCATTGATCGTGCCAAACTTGCCCCCAAGCCACTCTATTACCGAGAGGAATTTCTCGTCGAGCAGATGGCCGCCTATATGCAAGAGCAAGACCTGCAATATGTCGCCCAGGTCGAACCCGATGATTTCGTACGCTGGATCTTTCCACGCCTGTTCTATGCACGCATCCCGCGTTACGATGGCATCGCCGAACGGCACGGGTACACCATCACCACCGAGGAACTGGTGCAGGTAAAAAGCACCGATGACTTCCTTGGCCTGGTGACACGCGCCATCGAAAGGCGGAAGCTGCAGAAGCGGCTTTAGCCGCGAATAACTTGCAGCCATAGCAATCGCGGCTAAAAGCCGCTCCTACAAAATTTACTGCAAGCTGCCCTGAACCAAGAGACAAAACGCCATGCCACTGGTCGCCCACAATCAGCTTCCCACCTTCACCCGCCTGATGCAGGAAGGCGGCAGCGTGCTCACGCCGGAGCGTGCAGCCCGGCAGGACATCCGCGAGATGCACATCGGCCTGCTGAACATGATGCCGGATGCCGC
>CAZTPE010000458.1:0-1713 GCA_964614545.1 uncultured Ectothiorhodospiraceae bacterium | reverse complement strand
TAACATTTGTATATCAAGCCCGCTCATTTTGCAGAGTTCCGGAATTCCGAGCCTGCATGCAAGCCCATGATTCCATAGCATTTAACCAACATATCCCATAACCCCCCAAATAAAAAGCGAGTTTTTCCCCATATTATTGTTAATGAGGGGGTCCCCATATCTGCCACCACCCTCCTCTAACTCCATGTTTTTATTCCATTTCTCTGTTTATGTCAGTAGAAAACCGAGCCTTCGGAATTGGCAAAGTGCCCCCTGCATCCGACACTCACTCAATATACTATTGAATACATTTTGGCGGAGGGAAGTCCATCATGGAACAAACAGGTTGTAGCGCAGAGGAGCTGGAGGCGTTTGCCCTTCGCGTGATCGGCGACAGCATGTCACCGGAATTCGAAGACGGGCACATCATCATCGTCGATCCCGGGCATCCGCTGGTCAACGGTGCCTATGCGGTGATCGAGCAGGATAATGCATTCTTTTTTGCCCAGTACAAGCGGCGTGGCGAGCGCCAGTGGCTGCATCATTTGAACCCGGCCTTCGACGATATCGAACTCACGGCCGGGTTTACGGTGAAGGGCATCGTTACCCAGCGATCAAGCCGGCGACGGCGGGATACCAAGCATTATGAGTATCCGATGATGCCGTGAACCACGGCACGGCACGACCAAAAGTAGGCGCCCTGAGGCGACAGTAGGCACTTTTCTCAAAGAACCTACTTTTGGTAGGCGAGCTGGCGGGAGGGGTTGTATTGTAGGAGCGGCTTCAGCCGCGACACGCCGCAAGGTCGCGCCTGAAGGCGCTCCTACAGGTTTTGCCGCAGGCAGCGGGGAATCCTGGCCCGGAGAGATTAAACAGAATGAAACATCACGCCCCAGCTATGACCATCCTCTGCCGCCGAGCGCAGGCGATGCAGGGTTTCGTCATCTGCGCGGGTCAGCCAGGCCAGTACCGCGCCACAGGTGCCGGCCCGCAAGGCCTGTTCCACCGCGCGCAAGCCATCGGCACAGGCGCGGGGATGTACCACCAATACCCGTGACAGATCCACACCGGCCGATGCCAGTAACGGCCCCGCCGGAATATCCGGTGGTGCGATCCAGGCCAGCCAGCGCCGCTCCTGACTAAGGCGGGCCAAAGCCGGCAAAACCAGGGCCAGGGCTCGATTGCTCGCCTGCCGGGTGCGGATTTCGGTCAGCCCGCCGGTCAATGCAAGCACATCTTCAGCGGCCCCCGTGGGGTAATGGGAAACACAGGTCGTCATATTGGCTGCAGGATTCATGGCTACATCTCACTCCGAATAACACCGACAGCCAGACCTTCGACCACCAGATCCTCATGGCGAAGATCAACTTCGATGGGGCTGAAATCGGCATTCTCGGGCATCAAACGCACCTTGTTTCCGCGCCGCCGAAACCGCTTCACTGTGACCTCATTCCCCAGACGGGCGACAATAATCTGCCCGCTTCTGACTTCGGTGGTGCGATGCACGGCCAGCAGGTCGCCATTGAGTATCCCCACGTCCCGCATGCTCATGCCCCGCACCCGCAGCAGGTAATCCGCCGCGGGATAGAACAGGTTGGGGTCGAGCTGAACATGATCTTCGATGTTTTCCTCGGCAAGGATGGGGTTTCCAGCAGCCACCCTCCCGACCACGGGCACACCCGGATCGACCTCTTCGGTCAGCAGACGAATCCCGCGTGAGGCGCCGGGATAGAT
>CAZTPE010000457.1:0-1734 GCA_964614545.1 uncultured Ectothiorhodospiraceae bacterium | reverse complement strand
CAGATCTCGGTCATCTCCAGATTCGGATCGACCTCGTGGCTGACGCGCACCAGCTCACCGCGGGATTCCAGTTGCGCGATGAAGTCGCGCAGATCTTGGTATTTCATCGGGAAATCAGCGCCTTTGCCTTTTTGTTTGGAGTCGCAAGGATAGCAGAAAGCGGTCTCGGTGCTGCCCATGGGTCAACGGAAGTCCACTACACTTTGATTGGGACAAGAAAGGGTAGAGCGGGGAGCAGACCATGTCGGTGCACAATGAAGACATCGCCGCCATCTTCGATGAAATGGCCGATCTGCTGGAGATCGAGGACGCCAATCCCTTCCGCGTGCGCGCCTACCGCAATGCGGCGCGCAGCCTGCGCAGCCTCGGGCGTGAGCTGGCGGAGATGGTGGCCAAGGGCGAAGACCTCACCCAGTTGCCGGGCATCGGCAAGGACCTGGCGGCGAAGATCGTCGAGAGGGTGCAGACCGGCAGGGTGCATGCGCTGGAGAAACTGCACCGCAAGGTGCCGGCCACCCTGGAGGATCTGCTGCACATCCCCGGCCTCGGCCCCAAGCGGGTGCGACTGCTGTTTGATGAACTGGGCATCGAGACGCTCGAACAACTGGCCGAGGCTGCCCGGGCCGGCCGGCTGCAGACGCTGCCGCGCTTCGGTGCCAAGACCGAGCAGCGTATCCTCGATGCCATCGTCGCCCACCGCACCCAGGAGCGCCGCTTCCTCTATAGCGTCGCCCGCCAGTACGCCGAGCCCCTGGTGGGGTACCTGGGCGAGACACCCGGCGTGGAGCGGGTGGTGATCGCCGGCAGCTACCGGCGCGGGCGCGAGACGGTTGGCGACCTCGATATCCTCGTCACCGCCGCGGCCGACAGCCCGGTGATGAAGCGCTTCACCGCTTATGACGAAGTGGCCGAGGTGATCTCCAGCGGCACCACCCGTGCCACCGTGATCCTGCGCAGCGGCCTGCAGGTGGATCTGCGCGTGGTGCCGGCACGTAGCCTCGGTGCGGCCCTGCACTATTTCACCGGCAGCAAAGCGCACAGCATCCAGATGCGCCGCCTGGGCCAGCAGCGTGGCCTGAAGATCAATGAATACGGCGTATTCAAGGGCGAGCGGGCCATCGCTGGTGAGAGCGAGGAATCGGTGTTCACCTCGGTGGGCCTGCCTTTCATTCCGCCCGAACTGCGCGAAAACCGCGGCGAGATCGCCGCCGCCCGCGAAGGCCGCCTGCCCAGGCTCATCGAACACCGTGACCTGCGCGGCGACCTGCACTGCCACACCCGTGCCAGCGACGGCCACGCGGATATGGAAAGCATGGCCATTGCCGCCCGTGAGGCTGGCCTGGAATACCTCGCCATCACCGATCACTCCCGCCACCTCACCGTGGCCCACGGGCTGGACGAAACACGCCTGCTGCAACAGATCGAAGAGATCGACCGCCTCAACGAAAAGCTGCACGGCATCACCCTGCTCAAGGGTATCGAAGTGGACATCCTCGAAGACGGCAGCCTGGACCTGCCGGACAGCGTGCTGGCCCAACTGGATTTAGTGGTCGGCGCCGTGCATGGCCACTTCGGCCTATCGGAAAAGAAACAGACGGCACGCATCCTGCGTGCCATGGAGCACAAATACTTCACCATCCTCGCCCATCCCAGCGGCCGCCTGCTGCTGGCGCGCGAGGCCTACGCCGTGGACGTGCCGCGCGTGGTCGAGGCCGCCCGCGAACGCGGCTGCTT
>CAZTPE010000456.1:0-1744 GCA_964614545.1 uncultured Ectothiorhodospiraceae bacterium | reverse complement strand
GGCCTGGATCGGAGTCGGCTTTTCGTAACTCGCGGCCTTAAGTGCCGCGAGCATCTCGTCAGAGAGACCCAGGTCGTCAAAGCTGTCGACCGTCGTTTCAGTGATCAATTTGTTTTCTTCTGCTTTCTTAGGACACATACATGGGATTCCAACAAAGACCCCGTCGAAGATTGGCGGCCTCAACAGGACGGCGACAGGCTCGGTGGGCCAATAGGCAGTGGTACGAAGCGGACCCGAATCAGCAGATTCGCTTGGGTCACATTGTAGCCATTCCTTGGCGGATGGGCAGAGCGCCACGCCGGTTGGCCGTGAGAAGCGTCCACGATGCGGCGAGCCCAACCGCTCGAACGGTTACTGAATCCCCGCGTGAAGAGCCGAACCGAGGGCGTTGGATAATCTCACCACTCAGTCACGAACACACGAGAGCATGCCGAACGCGAATCGCCGGAAGCCGCCCAAACGGACGCGGCGGGCGAAACGGCCGGGGCCGGACGGCGCGCGAATTAGGCCGGCGCGCTTGTAACCAAGCAAAGCGGCCGGCCTGTCTCGTTGTAACCGGTAGGGTGCTAGGGGTCCGTGAAGACCGTTAGCTGGCCTTCTTGCGAGTCGCCTTGCGGGCGGTCTTTCGCTTGGCCGTCTTTTTCTTGGCGGTCTTCTTCTTAGGTGAACGCTTAGCAGCCTTCTTGACCGTCTTCTTGGCGGTCTTCTTCTTGGCGGCCTTCTTCTTGGGTGAACGCTTGACGGCCTTCTTCTTAGCGGTCTTTCGGACGGCCCGCTTTTTCGGGGCTGCCTTGGTGGATCGCTTGGCCGTCTTCTTCTTGGCCGTCCGCTTGGCGGCCTTCTTCTTTGTTGCCATCTTGATGGCTCCTCTTGGTCAGGTACCCGCAGTCCCGCGCGTATCCTTCCCCCTGGGTACCCAGCCGGGGGAAGCCGCTTGGATTAAAGCAATCGCTAGAGCGGTTGGCCGACAATCGGCGAACTGCCCCCTTTCTTCTCGTCCTTACGTCTGTGATGCTAAGCGGCAGAGCACAGCTCGATTGAGTCCGTCGATCGACCGTCCAATGTCATCCAGTCCAAAGTTACCCAGTCCAAAGTTGAGCCGAGTACGGTGAAACCGAGTACGGTGAAATCGACGAAAGTGAAAGCGAACGAACAAGCCAACAGCGTCCGTTAAATGTCATTGAGTCGAGACGCGAAACGCTGATACTTCTCAGGCCTTCCAACGTTCGCAACTGGCCGTCAGTCCATCCTTCCTTACTAGCTTCGCGCATTGAAGCAAGTTTGCCTCTCTTTCGTCAAGGTTAATTTACCAACTTGAGTAAAACTTTTGACGATTGAGCGACGTTACCTCCTCGCACTGCACGCGCACCTTACAGTTCATGGGACGACGAATGTCCGAACGAGTGACGTATCTCCTTCAACGACTGACTCCGTCGGACGCCCGCGCCGTTGACCGGCGAACCGACGACGAAACGTTTGCGACGTTGTGGTCAAGCAGCGCGACGGCCGACGAGATTCAAGAGTTTTGGGACGGCGTCCAACAGCTATCCGAATCGAACCGGCTCGATTTCGTCCGAATGAACCTGTGGCTACAAACACTCATCGCCAACCCGCCTCTCTTTGAACAATCGGCATGCGCCGACACGGTCGTTTCGGCAGCTGGCCAACTCTATCGTTCATGGCCCAAGATCAGACCGCCCGAACAGACACCGAGGGGCGTTTCGTCTTCACCGCCTGGAGCGAG
>CAZTPE010000455.1:0-1753 GCA_964614545.1 uncultured Ectothiorhodospiraceae bacterium | reverse complement strand
TCTGCCCGGTCATGCGGCGTTGCACCAGCGGCACCATGGCGTACACCGCGCCGGAGCCGGCCTTGGAGAAGATGCCACCGACGATGGTGATGGCGACCACCATCCACACCGGCCAGGCTTTCTCGACCAATCCCAATACCAGGAAGCTGGCGGTGATGCCGGCGAAGACGATGCCCAGGGTCAGCTTGCGGCCGATTTTGTCGCTGATCCAGCCGCCACCGGGGCGTGCGAACAGGTTGATGAAGGGATAGATACCGGCCAGCAGGGCGGCGGTCACCTTGGGGATGTCGAACCATTCGACATAGAACATGGCCAGCATGGAGACGACGGCCAGTTCGGTGCCGAAGGTCACCAGGTAGGCGAAGTCGAGGATCGCCACCTGTTTGAACTTGTAGCGATGCAGGTCGGGTACGGGCTCTTTCAGCACATGGCCGTTGATGTGCCAGATCTTCCACACCTGCAGCAGATAGAGTCCGGCCAGCGCGGCGTAAATCAGATAGGTGGCAGTCTCGCCGATCAGACCCATGTTGGTCGGGGAGAGTTTCCAGGTCAGCAGCCCCAGGGCCAGGAACAGCGGGATGTTCATGAGGATGTAGAGCACCAGGTCACTGCCGCTGGTGATCTCCATGGCGCCGGTCTTCTTGGGCTTGAAATAGGTCGATCCCTTGGGCGTGTTGCTGACGCGGGTATAGTAGAAAATGCCGTAGAGAATGGCGGCCACGCTGGCGGCGGTGAGGGCGATGCGCCAGCCGTTGTCGTCGCCGATATTGGCGGCGATGAAGGGCAGCGTCAGGGCCGCGCCGGCGGAACCGAAGTTGCCCCAGCCGCCGTAGATACCCTGGGCGATGCCGGTCTGCTTGGCGGGGAACCACTCGCCGATCATGCGGATGCCGACCACGAAGCCGGCGCCGATGAAGCCGGAGAGGAAGCGCAGGATGGCCAGCTGTTCATAGCTGTCGGCCCAGGCGAAGGCAATGCTGATCAGCCCACCCAGGGTGAGGATGCTGGTGTACATGATGCGCGGGCCAAGCTTGTCCACCAGCATACCGACGATGATGCGTGCGGGGATGGTCATGGCCACGTTGAGGATCAGCAGCACCTTGGCCTGCTGGTCGGTGAGATCCAGGGCCTCCTTGATGAAGGGCATCATGGGGCCGAGACCGAGCCAGACCACGAAGGTCATGAAGAAGGCGAACCAGGTGTAATGCAGGATGCGGATGTTGTCCTGCTTCAGGTCGAAGATGTTGAGTGTCAGCGGCATGGTGGCGAGCCCTTGGAGCAAAATTAAATATATGCTTGCCCCGCAAGCAGTAATCATGCCAGCAAGTTAACTTATTGATCGGCAGTGATATTTTCTGGGGTTGAGGATTTTTATTATGCGAATTGCACTTTCTCGGTGCGCCAGATAGTGGTTGCCCAGGGCACGGTGTCTGTTTGAGTGCGCCGGTTTGTGTGGCAGGAATGTTTCGCGCCATGCCTGATCGCAATGCGTAAGACGGTAAGGTCGCACTAAAATGGTGCGAAGTGCGTCTCTGTGGGTTGCTTTCCCTGCCAGTTTTGCACGCCTTTACCCAATATAAACAGTGGGTTATCCTGGCGGTTTGTTGTTTGGCATGATGTTTGCAAAACAGGCAGCCATATTCAGAAGCGCCCTAGACTCAGCGGGGTGCCGCCCCATAAAGGAACCCATGACTCAAGCAGAGGTTCCCTAAATGATCGGAGAGCAGTAATGAAAGAAAAACTCGTCCTGATT
>CAZTPE010000454.1:0-1765 GCA_964614545.1 uncultured Ectothiorhodospiraceae bacterium | reverse complement strand
CGGATGGTGCCCGGCCGCTTGATGAATGAGCCGCGCCCCCAGAATTCGCCGGCATTGTGCGCTACCGGCACCACCGGCACGCCGGCCTTGGCCGCCAGCAGCGAGCCACCCACGCCCCAGCGTTTGTGCACACCGGGCGGTACCCGCGTGCCCTCGGGGAAGATCACCACCCAGATGCCGTCTTTCAGGCGCTGTATGCCCTGAGCGGTGATTTGCTTGACGGCCTTGCGCCCGGACGAACGGTCGATGGATATGGGCCGCAACATGGCCATGCCCCAGCCGAAGAAGGGAACCCACATGAGTTCCCGTTTGAGCACCCAGCACTGCGGCGGGAACAATATCTGTAGGGCGTAGGTTTCCCAGGTGGACTGGTGTTTGCAAAAAATGATGGCCGGGCCGTCGGGAATATTCTCGCGCCCCTCGACCTCGTAGCCGATGCCGCACAGCCACTTGAGCATGTTTACGTTGTAGGCCGCATAGCCACGTGCGAAGCGTGCGCGCCAGACAAAGGGCAGGGGCGCCATGAGTATCAGCCCCAGGGCGGTGACGACGGTGGACAGGATCATCGACAGACTGAACAGTGACGAACGCAGCAACATCATGACGGCGCCACCAAGTCGTCCACTGCGGCGGCCAGGTCGGCATAGACCGGCACATCGTCCAGCCCCTCCGCCACGGCCAATGTTCGCTGCCCCTTGCCGGTCTTCACCAGCAGCGGGCGGGCGCCCACGGCACGGGCGGCGTCGAGGTCGCGCAGAGAATCACCGATCACCGGCACACCCGTCAGCGGCACGGCGTAGTATTTGGCGATCTGATGCATCAATCCCGGCAGTGGCTTGCGGCAGTCGCAGGCATCGTCCGGGCTATGCGGGCAGTAGAAAACCCGATCCACCCTGCCACCCTCTTCCGCCAGCAGGCGGGCCAGCTTGTCGTGCATGGCCCTCAGCGTGGCGAGATCGAACAGGCCCCGGCCGACGCCGGACTGATTGGTCGCCACGGCCACTGTATAGCCCGCCCGGTTGAGGCGCGTAATGGCCGCCAGGCTGCCTGGCAGGGGGACGAATTCGTCCACGGACTTGATGTAATTGTCGGAGTCTTCATTGATCACGCCGTCACGATCCAAAATCACTAATTGCATGCCGCTCCCGCAGGGTGGTTGTTCGTTGCGGGCATTCTAGCAAAAGCGCGCCATCAATAATCGGCGCACATAAAAAAGCCGGAGACATATGCCTCCGGCTTTATCGACCAAGAGCTTACCAATATTCTTTATTATTGGCTTATGACATCGCTACGATGAGAACATCGAGACGGCCGTCAGCAAAAACAAGCCCACGAACATGATGATGGTCAACTCCATTGGATCCCCTCCAAAATGGCTTGCGAAGCAGCCAGCTCCCTAGCTGTATCCCAAAGCCTAGTCCATGACAGCCTATAGTCAACAGAAATAGTCAGGTTATTTGCGGAACTCGGAGACGCGGACACGGCCATTCACCATTTTCGACTCACGTTGCATGATCTTGTCCATCTTCTTCCAGAAGGCCTGCTTGAGGTCGAAGTCGGCGGAAATGGCGGTGCCGATGAGGAGAATGAACAGATCGGCCGTCTCCTCGGCTAGCTGCTCCTTCGCCTTGCCCTTGGTCACCACCTCGGCCATCTCACCCAGCTCTTCCGTCATCAGGGCGATGCGGTAGAGCATCTCCTCGCCACCCTTGTTTTTGAAATCGTGCTTGTCGTGAAAGGCCTGCACGGCGTCGAGCATGGCCTG
>CAZTPE010000453.1:0-1773 GCA_964614545.1 uncultured Ectothiorhodospiraceae bacterium | reverse complement strand
AGATCCCGCTGGTGGTAATCTGCGTCATCATCGCCTCACTGGTCGAATGTTTCCTGATCCTGCCGGGCCACCTGCGCGTCTCCTTCGAGCGGCACGGCAAACAGGTACGGCGGCTGCCCGGCAACTTCCGCCGCCGCTTCGATGCCGCCTTCGACCGCTTCCGCAACGGCCATTTCCGCCGTCTGGTCAGCTGGGCCGTGGCGCACCGCGGCATCACCCTTACCGGCGCCGTGGGCGCCCTGATCCTGGCCTTCGGTCTGATTGCCGGCGGCCGCCTCGGCTTCACCTTCTTCCCCAACGTGGAAGGACGTCTGGTCTTCGCCTCCGTCACCTTTTCCGCCGGCAGCCCGGCAGAGCGGGTCGAGGAATTCCTCGGCCACTTGCAGGACACCCTGCACGAAACCGAACAGGCCCTGGGCGGCAATCTGGTGGCCATCGCCGTGGCCAGCGAGGGCAGTGCACAGACCGCCGGTGGCGGCCCGCCCCGCTCCGGGCCGCAGAATGGGTCATTGCTGGTGGAAATGGTGTCGCCGGAAAAACGTGACATCAGCAACCGGGAATTCATCGCAGAATGGGAAAAACGCCTGATCATCCCCGCCGGGGTGGAGATATTCACCCTTGCCGAACGCCGTTCCGGTCACCCCGGGCGGGATATCGATATCAATCTTACCGGCCCCGATGCCATGGATCTAAAACTGGCTGCGCAGGCTATCATCGACACCCTGAAAACCTTCCCCGGCGTACTGGCGCTGGAAGACGATCTGCCGTGGGGGCAGGAACAACTGATCTACCGTCTGACACCCACCGGCGAGGCACTGGGACTGGACGTGGAAAGTGTTGGCCGGCAACTGCGCAGCGCCTTTGATGGCGCCCTGGTGCAGATCTATCTGGATGGACAGGACGAGGTGGAAGTCCGTATCAGCCTGCCCGATACGGTGCGCAACAGTCTCTCCGGACTGGAAAGTTTTCAGCTCATTCTGCCCGATGGCGGCAGTGTGCCACTGGGCAACGTGGTCGAGTTCAGCCACCGACGCGGCTTTGATATCCTGCGCCATACTGAAGGTCGACTGGCCGTGTCGGTACGCGCCGACGTGGATCACAGCAAAAACAATGGCAACGTGATCCGTGAAAACCTGCATCAGAACGTGCTGCCCGGGATCGAGTCGCGCTACAACGTGCAGGTGGATTTCCAGGGCCGCGCACAGGACCAGGACACCACCCTGAGCGACCTCAAGCGCGGCGTGCTGTACGCCTTCATCCTCATGTACATCATCCTCGCCTGGGTGTTCGCCTCCTACAGCAAGCCACTGGTGGTGATGGCCATCATCCCCTTCGGGCTGGTGGGCGCCATCGTCGGGCATTGGGTGATGGATCTGGAACTGACGGTGCTGTCACTGTTCGGCTTTTTCGGCCTGTCCGGCATCGTCATCAACGACTCGATCATTCTGGTGACCTTCTACCAGCAGCTGCTGGCAAAAGGCATGGCGGTCAATGAGGCCATTATCGAGGCCGCCTGTCAGCGTCTGCGCGCGGTATTACTGACCTCGCTTACCACCATCGCCGGACTGACCCCACTGCTGTTCGAAACCTCCCTGCAGGCACAGTTCCTGATCCCCATGGCAGCGACTATCAGCTTCGGCCTGGGCTTCGCGACGGTGCTGGTGCTGATCATCATTCCCGCCCTGCTGTCGACGCTGGCCTCCATTTCCGGTCGCTACCACGCCCTGCGCACCCAACTGGCGCACTGATTCTGGAGACTATTGATTTTGGTAG
>CAZTPE010000452.1:0-1777 GCA_964614545.1 uncultured Ectothiorhodospiraceae bacterium | reverse complement strand
CCTCGCCCTCGACAACGACTGGGAAGAGATCCTCAACCACATCGCCCACCGCCAGCACACCCGCCTGCCGGTATACCGCGGCGACATCAACAACGTGGTGGGCCTCCTGCACATGCGCAACACGTTGGTTCTGTCGCGCCGGAAAGAGACCTTCAAAGAGGATCTCGTGGCCCTGCTGCGGGAGCCCTACTTCGTTCCCGAGGGGACCTCGCTGACCACCCAGCTAATCAACTTCCGTCGCCAAAAGCGCCGCATCGGCCTGGTGGTGGATGAATACGGCGACGTGCGCGGCCTGGTGACCCTGGAAGACATCCTCGAAGAGATCGTCGGCGAATTCACCACCGACCCGGCGGACAACATCCGCGAAGTGCATCCACAACCAGATGGCACCTACCTGGTGGATGGCAGCGCCAGCATCCGCGACCTCAACCGCATCATGGCCTGGGATCTGCCCACCGACGGCCCCAAGACCTTCAGCGGGCTCATCACCGAATACCTGCAAGACATCCCCAAGCCCGGCACCAGCCTGATGCTGGCGGGCTACCCGGTGGAGATCGTGCAGACCAAGGGCAACAAGGTGAAGACCGCGCTCATCAACCCGGCCTTCCGCCAACGCAAGGCCCGGCTCGACACCGCCAAAACCGGTACATGAGCACACCCCGTCTGCCCGCCGAATGGGAACCGCAGAGCGGCGTCATGCTCACTTGGCCACACGACCGCAGCGACTGGGCGCCGCTGCTGGCACACGTCGAACCGGTCTTTGTACGCATTGCCGGCGAGATCAGCCAGCGCGAAAGGGTACTGATTGTCTGCCGCGACAAGGCGCTGCGCCAGCATGTCCTGCAACAACTGCGCAAGGCCGGCGCACGCCTGGATCGCATCGACTGCCAAATCACCCCCAGCGACGACAGCTGGGCGCGAGACCACGGCCCCATCACCGTCCTCGACGATGACGGCACAGCGCAGTTGCTGGATTTCATCTTCAACGGCTGGGGCGGTAAATACCCTGCCGAACGGGACAACGCCATCACCGGCAGTCTGGTCCGACAAGGCATCTTCGGCGCCACGCCCTGCCGGCACATCGACTTCGTACTGGAAGGCGGCAGCATCGACAGCGATGGCCAGGGCCGCCTCCTCACCACCGAGGCCTGCCTGCTGTCCCGGGGGCGCAACCCACAACTGGACAAGGCCGGCATCGAACAGGCCCTGCGCAAGTATCTCGGCGCCGAGCATGTCCTGTGGCTGAAACACGGCGCCCTGGCCGGCGATGACACCGACAGCCACATCGACACCCTGGCCCGTTTTTGCGACCCACACACCATCGCCTACGCCAGCTGTGACGATCCGGCCGACGAGCACTTCGCCGGCCTGCAGGCCATGCAGGCCGAACTACGCGCCCTCCGTAACCCCAACGGCCAGCCCTACCGGCTGCTGCCGCTGCCCCTGCCCACCGCGCAGTTCAATGCTAAGGGCGAACACCTGCCCGCCACCTACGCCAACTTTCTGATCATCAACGGTGCGGTACTAGTGCCCACCTACGACGACCCGCAGGACGCCATCGCCCTGCAACGCCTGCAGACCGGCTTTCCCAACCGCGCTATCATCGCCATCAACGCGCGCCCGCTGATCGAACAATTCGGCAGCCTGCACTGCGTGACCATGCAGCTGCCCGCGGGCGTTCTTACCGGCGGCAATTAGATCCATCAACCCGTAAGCGGCGCTTGTTCACCACAGAGGACACAGAGGTACACAGAGTTAATGAATATTTTTCTCCGTG
>CAZTPE010000451.1:0-1792 GCA_964614545.1 uncultured Ectothiorhodospiraceae bacterium | reverse complement strand
GACATGCCTGTCTCCGATAATTTTCACTTCACGCACCAGTCCGATGTCATATTCGGTTTTCACCCGCTGTTCGATTTTTTCAATCAGCGCTTCAATATCCGCTGCGCTGGCGGTGCCGGTATTGATAATAAAGTTCGCATGTTTCTCCGAGACACAGGCGCCGCCGACACAACTGTTCTTCAGCCCCGCCACCTCGATCAGGCGTGCGGCATAATCTCCCGGCGGATTACGGAACACCGAGCCGGCATTGGGCCACTGGGTCGGCTGGGTGGCGCTGCGCCGGGCTAAATGAGTCTTGATCTGCTGCAGACTTTCCACACTGTCACCAGGCGCAAGTTGCAGAGTCGCCGCCACAAACCACTCATCCGCCGGACCGATCACGCGACGATAGGCCACTTCGAATTCATTTGTGCTGCGCTGATACAGCCTGCCCTGCCGATCCACGGTTTCCACTGACTCAACCAGATCCCAGATTTCGCCCCCCAGGGCACCGGCATTCATGGCCAGCCCGCCGCCCACGGTGCCGGGAATGCCACAGAGGAACTCTGTCCCACGCAAACCCTGACGGGCGCATTTACGCGCCAGCTGCGGCATCGCCAGCCCGGCTTCCACCCGCACTCGGTCACGCTCCAGAAACTGCAATTCTTTCATCACCCCGCTGGTGCAAATCACCGTACCTGGCAGGCCGCCATCACGCACCAGCAAATTGCTGCCAAGGCCCACCCAGTACAGGGCTTCCTTATCCTTCAGTGCGCCAATGAATTGCGCCAGATCGGCAATCTCCGCCGGCCGGTAAAACTGAGCCGCCGCACCGCCTACACGCCATGAAGTGTGCGCCGACATGGGTTCCTGCAGGCGCAGTTCGCCACGCATCTCCCGGTTCTGATCGGTATTGGTCATTAGCATGACTCCCCGGCTCCCGTTTCCAGTTGCTGTTTCAGTTTCGCTGCCGCCGCGCCGATGTTACCTGCGCCCAACGTAAGCAGAATGTCGCCGTCCTGCAGCACCCCTTTCAGGGTTTCCGCCAGATCCTCAATCTGCTCGACGAACACCGGCTCCACCTGACCGCGCAGACGAATCGCGCGCGACAGGACGCGGCTATCGGCGCCGGTAATCGGAGTCTCACCCGCAGCGTAGACTTCCAGCAGGACCAGCACATCCACCTCGGACAGCACCATGGTGAAGTCCTCAAATAAATCACGCGTGCGGGTATAGCGATGCGGCTGAAAAGCCAGCACCAGCCGCCGCTGCGGCCAGCCGTCACGAATGGCCTTGATGGTGGCCGCCACTTCACGCGGATGATGGCCATAATCATCCACATGCAGCACCCGTCTGTCGCCAAGAGCATATTCGCCGTTGATCTGGAAGCGCCGGCCGATGCCAGCGAAATTCTTCAACGCCCGCACCACAGCCTCATCATCAATGCCAATCTCATGCGCTACGGCGATGGCAGCCAATGCATTGAGTACGTTGTGCTCTCCCGGCATGTTGAGATCGATTTCCAGCCAGTCCTTTTTGTCTTTGCGTGAAACCCGAAAGCGGGTACAGGGACCTGTTTGCTGCAAATCGGTGGCATAGATGTCGGCGCTGTCATCTAGCCCGTAACTGAGTACCGGCCGGGTCACTTCCGGCAGTAGCGCCCGCACTTCAGGATCGTCCACACACAGCACCGCCAGTCCGTAAAAAGGCAGGTGATGCAGAAATTCGAGAAACGTCTGGCGCAATACGTCGAAGTCGCCACCATAGGTTTCCATATGATCGGCATCGATGTTGGTCACCACCGCCATCATCG
>CAZTPE010000450.1:0-1807 GCA_964614545.1 uncultured Ectothiorhodospiraceae bacterium | reverse complement strand
CGCCGCGAGTGGCTGCCTTCCCAATAGATGCGTCCGCAGCCGGGGCAGTGGTGCAGGGTGTTGCGGTCGATGTCGTCGGGGATGGGGATATCGTCGGGTGCACCGTCGTTCAGTGGAGTGTTGCACACCAGGCAGCGGCTGAGGGGGCGGTATAGCCAGTCAATAGAGAGACGTTGGCTGAGTTCGTGGACTTGTTCATCGAGTGCGTTGCCGCGCAGCAGGATGACGGTGCCGTCGGCGTGGCGGTATTCCTGCAGTTTGCGGTCACGGGTGAGCAGGCGGCGGCTTTCACGGCGGGCGCGCTGAAACAGTTCGCGATCGTTTTCGCCGTTGATGGCCAGCCCGGTGTCGTAGCCGGCGGCGCGCAGCCAGCGGCCGAGGCGCATGAGCATTTCGTCGCAAAGGAGTTTCAGCGGCTCATTCACAATATGTCACAGCAGCGGCGAGAGCAGGCGTGAGACCTTGACCGCGAAACGAAACCACAGTGGCCGCTGGTTGAATTCTTCCAGGCTGAGTTCGCGGGCGTTGTTGAAGTCGCGTTGCAGCATGGCGCTGATGTCGTCGATCATGGCGCGGCTGGCGAATAGCATCGTTATCTCGAAATTGAGACGGAAGGAGCGGTTGTCCAGGTTGGCGGTGCCAATGCCGGCCAGGGTGTCGTCCACCAGTACGGCCTTTTGATGCAGGAAGCCCTGTGTGTAACGGAACACGCGAATGCCGTAGGGGATGGTTTCGTCCAGGTAGGAAAAACCGGCCAGTTGCACCAAGCGGTGGTCGGCTTTTTGCGGAATCAGAATGCGCACGTCGACGCCGCGCAGCACGGCCAGTTGCAGGGCGCTGATGACGGTTTCGTCGGGTACGAAATAGGGGCTGACGATCCAAATGCGTGCGCTGGCGGCGTGAATCAGCTGGGTAAACAGCAGGCCGCAGGTGTCGAGTTCATCGGCCGGGCCGCTGGGTACGGCGAGGATCCGCTGGTCTTCCTCAGGATTCAATGCCGGGTGCCAGTTGACCTCGGGCATGGACTGCATCATCCAGAACCAGTCTTCGAGAAAGGTCAGTTGCACGCACAGGGCGGCCGGGCCGCGGATCTCCACGTGGGTATCGCGCCAGGGGCTGAAGTGCGGGTCACGGCCGAGGTATTCATCGCCAATGTTGAGGCCGCCGACGAAGGCGGTCTTGCCGTCGATGACGACGATCTTGCGGTGATTGCGAAAATTCAGCTGCAGGCGGGTGGTTCGTTTGTGGGTGATCTTGCCGAAGCCGGTGGTCTGGATGCCAGCATCTTCCAGCTCTCGCAGCCAGGCGTCGGGCAGGCTATAGCTGCCGACGATATCGATCATGAAGCTGATGCGTACACCCTCGTGGGCCTTTTTGATCAGTGCATTTTTTACCTGATTACCGATGGCGTCGTCCTTGACGATGTAGAACTGCATCAAAATATATTCCTGTGCGGTGTTGATGCCGTGCAGGATGGCGTCGAAGGTGGCCTCGCCGTCGATCAGCAGGCGCGCGGCGTTGTAGCGCATGAAAGGGAAGCGCGCCAGGCGTTCGAACACGGCCAGCTCATGGGTGTCTTTTTCCAGTGAGGCCTTGACCTTGGGCGTCAGTTCGCGGCCCAGTTGGTCCACTAGTTGATGGATTTCGGCATCGCCGGTGCGGCGTGATTGCAGGTAGGCGGTGAATTTGCGGCCACTGAAGAACAGGTACAGGGGCAGGGCGATGAGCGGGAACATGAACAGCGACAGCGACCAGGCGATGGCGCTCTGCGGGCTGCGTGCGCGGAAGATGGCGTCGATGGCGGCGA
>CAZTPE010000449.1:0-1808 GCA_964614545.1 uncultured Ectothiorhodospiraceae bacterium | reverse complement strand
TGGCCAGGTGCAGAGCCAGGGCATGAGCGTGCTGCTCAGTACCGCCTATCTGGATGAGGCGGAGCGCTGTGATGAGGTATTGCTGTTGCATCAGGGCAAGCTGCTGGGGCAGGGGCCGCCGGCCGATTTCAGTGCCGAGGTCGAAGGCCGTATATTTCAGGTTAGCGCCGAGGGCATCTCCCACCGCCGCCTGCAGACCCGTCTCAGCCAGGCACCGGGCGTGCTCGATGCCTTGGTGGAAGGCGAGACGGTGCGCCTGGTGATGGAGGAGGTGGGTGAGCCCGAGGTGGCAAGCCTGCTGCCGGATCTCGGCGAGGTGCGCATCAGGCCCGCCGCGCCACGCTTCGAGGACGCCTTCGTCGCCCGCCTCAAGACCCGCCACGATGGCGCCGCCGCCCTTGGCGGGATGGACCTGAATATCGATTCGCGCGGCGACGAACAGGTGATCCAGGTACACAAGCTGCTGCGCCGCTTCGGTGACTTCATCGCCGTCAATGATGTCAGCTTCAACGTGCGCCGCGGTGAGATCTTCGGCCTGCTGGGTGCTAACGGCGCCGGCAAGACCACCACCTTCCGCATGCTCTGCGGCCTGCTGCCGGCCAGCGGCGGCGAACTGTCGGTGGCCGGTCACGATCTGCACACGGCGCGCGCTGAGGCACGTCGCCACATCGGCTACATGGCGCAGAAATTCTCCCTCTACGGTGATCTCTCCGTATCACAGAACCTGCGCTTCTTCGCCAGCGCCTACGGCCTGCGCGGCCGCCGTCAGACACAGCGGGTGGCGTGGGCCATCGATACCTTCGAGCTGGCCGATTACCGCGAGACCAATGCCCGTGACTTGCCGTTAGGCTTCAAGCAGCGCCTGTCCTTCGCCGCCGCCCTCATGCACGAGCCGGAGATCCTGTTCCTCGACGAACCCACCTCCGGTGTCGACCCACTGGCGCGGCGTGAATTCTGGGTGCGCACCAATGCCCTGGCCGAGGCCGGGGTGACGGTGCTGGTCACTACCCACTTCATGGAAGAGGCCAACTATTGCGACCGCCTGGTGATCATGGCCGAGGGTACGGTGCTGGCTGAAGGCACGCCACGGGAAATGAAGGCCCGCGCACGCAGCGCGGACAATCCCGACCCCACCATGGAAGATGCCTTCATCCAGCTCATCGAGCAGCGCGAGCAGGGAAAAGAGACGGGCAAGGAGGCGGCGGCATGAATGATCGCCTGCGTCGCCTGTGGGGCATGATCCGCAAGGAGAGCCTGCAGATCCTGCGCGATCCGTCGAGCATCTCCATCGCCTTCGTCATGCCGGTGGTGTTGTTGCTGCTGTTCGGCTACGGCGTGTCGCTGGATGCCAAGCGCATCCCGCTGGGTGTCGTCATCGAGCAGCCGGACACGGCCACCCAGTCCCTGGCCGGTGCTTTCGACCGCTCCGAGTTCTTTCGCCCGCAACGCTTCGGCGCCATCCAGGAGGCCCAGCAGGCCCTGGCCGAGCGCCACATCGACGGCATCCTCTGGCTGCGCAACGATTTCTCCGGCCGCCTGTTCAGCGGCAACGAGGCGCCCATCGGCGTGTTCGTCAACGGCGTGGACTCCAATCAGGCCAACATCACCAAGGGCTATATCCAGGGCACTTGGCTGGCTTGGCTGCAACACTTCGCCGCCGCCCAGGGGCGAGACCTCGACCTGCCGGTGGCCATGGAGCAGCGGGTGTGGTTCAACCCGGCGCTCAACAGTCGCCTGTTTCTGGTACCGGGGTTGATCGCCATCATCATGACCATGATCGGCTCCCTGCTCACCGCCATGGTGGTGGC
>CAZTPE010000448.1:0-1816 GCA_964614545.1 uncultured Ectothiorhodospiraceae bacterium | reverse complement strand
GTAGCCAACTGTGTTGGGGTTCGCAGGCTCACCACCAACCTACAAGAAACAGGAAATTTGGCTTAAGGAATAACCTACTGCGCAGACGGGATCAGGTAAGCTCGCTAACTCACCATGAATGCCAACTCACCTAAACAACTGAATAATCTGTTCCGCGACCACCTGTTCTGGCTGGCCCTGCTGGCCGGCCCGGGGGTGTGGCTGGCACTCTATTTTTGCTTTCCTGTCCTCCCAAGCCGGGAGAATGGTGCGGGTCATTGGTGGAGTCTGTTACTGCTGGCCGGCCTCTATCCGCTATTGGAAGAATGGTTATTTCGCGGTCTGCTGCAACCGCAACTGCTGATCTATCGCCCATTGCGTACACGGTTTCTGGGCCTCAGCGGTGCCAATCTTCTGACGAGTCTGCTATTCGGCGCTGCCCACCTGCTCACCCAGCCTCCCCTTTGGGCCGCCGCAGTCATTGTTCCTTCGCTGGTCTTCGGTGCCTTTCGTGACCGCTATCAAAGCATTGTCCCCGCCATCATTTTGCACAGCTTCTACAACCTCGGTTATTTCCTTACTTTCTGACTCGGGCGGCGAAGGGATACAGTAGAATTCCACCATGCAGCTAATCGATACCCACTGCCATCTTGACGTCGCCACCTTCGACAGCGATCGTGATACGGTGCTGAGCCGTGCGCACGCGGTTGGCGTGAGCCGTCTGATCGTGCCGGGTATTACCGCAGCGGGTTGGGAAAAGCTGCTGGCACTGTGCACAAACGAAACAGGACTCTACCCCGCCCTGGGGCTGCATCCGGTATTTCTCGACAGCCACCAGCCGGATGATTTAAACGTGCTGGAAAAGTTAATGGCCCATCACGCTCCCATCGCCGTGGGTGAGATTGGTCTGGATTTTTATTTGCCGGAACTGGATCGTGCGCGACAAAAGACACTCTTCGAGGCACAACTGTACATCGCCCGAGCAGCCAGCCTGCCGGTGCTGTTGCACGTGCGCAAGGCCCACGACGACACCCTTGCCCTGCTGCGCAAGGCTCGTGTCTGCGGCGGTATCTGCCACGCCTTCAACGGCAGCCTACAACAGGCGCGGCAGTATATGGACCTGGGTTTTAAGCTGGGTTTTGGTGGCATGTTGACTTATGAGCACTCGCACAAGCTACACCGTCTGGCCCGCGAATTGCCGTTAGAGTCCATGGTACTGGAGACAGATGCCCCGGACATGCCGCCGTCCAGCCACCACGGCCGACGCAACAGCCCGGAATATCTGCCTGAAGTATTGCAGGCCCTTGCCAATCTGCGCGATGAAGACGCGGATACCATTGCCGCACAAACCACGGCCAACGCCATCGAGCTACTGAAACTGACATGAGCACCGACGCTGACCCCAACAAGACCAACGACACCTTCGAACAGCGCTTCGGTGGCATCCGCCGCCTGTACGGTGCAGACGCTGTGCCCATCATCCAGAACCTGCACGTCTGCGTGGTGGGCCTCGGCGGTGTCGGCTCCTGGGCCGTGGAGGCCCTGGCACGCACCGGCGTGGGACGACTGACCCTGATCGACTATGACACCGTGGCGCTGAGCAACGTCAACCGTCAGCTACCGGCCATGACTGATACCGATGGCCTGAAAAAGTCCGCCGTGCTGCACGAGCGTGTCGAACAGATCAACCCCGATTGCCGGTGCGAGATCATCGACGACTTCATCACCGTCACCAACATGCGTGACTATCTCGACCCGGCGCGCGGCTATGGCTATGTGGTCGATGCCATCGACAGCATCAAGTTCAAGGCGCAGATGATCTACCACTGCAAGCGCA
>CAZTPE010000447.1:0-1818 GCA_964614545.1 uncultured Ectothiorhodospiraceae bacterium | reverse complement strand
AGCGGCTGGTTTATGCCGCTTCCTCTTCCTGCTACGGCATCCCCGATGTCTACCCAACGCCGGAGAGCGCCGAGATCCGCCCCCAGTATCCCTACGCCCTGACCAAATACCTGGGTGAGGAAATGGTGCTGCACTGGGCGCAGGTCTACGGCCTGCCCGCCCTCTCCCTGCGCCTGTTCAACGTCTACGGTCCGCGCTCGCGCACCACCGGGGCCTACGGCGCGGTGTTCGGCGTGTTCCTCGCCCAGAAACTGGCGGGTAAGCCCTACACGGTGGTCGGCGACGGCACTCAGAGCCGCGACTTCACCTACGTCAGCGATGTCGCCGACGCCTTTGTCTGCGCCGCCGCAGCCGACATCAGCGGCGAGATCTTCAACGTCGGCAGCGGCCACCACTACAGCATCAACGAACTGGTCGGCCACCTCGGCGGTGCGGTGGAATACATCCCCAAACGCCCCGGCGAACCCGACTGCACCTTCGCCGACATCCGCCGCATTCACACACAACTGGGCTGGGAGGCCAGAGTGGACTTCGCCACCGGTGTCTCCCGCATGCTCGAATCCATCGAACTGTGGCGCGAGGCGCCACTGTGGGACGCCGGCTCCATCCGTGACGCCACCCGCAGCTGGTTCAAATATCTCGGAGATCACTGACATGCTGACACGCACCGCCTTCACCACCCACGCCCGGGAATTTTCCAGCGTCGTCAGCGCTGGCACATTCAGCGAGAAAACCCGGCGAGAACTCGCGCGCGATCAGGGTATCGAACAGCTCACCCGCCTGCTGGCAGACACCCGCGCCCAGGGCGGTGGCCTGTACATCATCGGCAATGGCGGCAGCGCCGCCGTCGCCAGCCACGCCGTCACCGACTTCTTCAATGTCGGCGGCCTGCGCGCCATGACCCTGCATGATTCATCCACCCTCACCTGCTTCAGCAACGACTACGGTTACGAAAACGCCTTCTCCCGCCGTGTCGAACGCCTGCTCACGGCAAACGACGTACTCATCGCCATCAGCAGCTCGGGGCAGTCGAAAAACATCATCAACGCCTGCCGATGCGCCACGGCCTGCGCGGCAAAGGTGGTCACCCTCTCCGGTTTCCGCGCCGATAACCCGCTACGTCAGCTGGGAGACATCAACTACTGGTTAGACTCCGACGACTACGGCATGGTGGAAATCGGCCACCTGTTTCTGCTGCATTACGTCGCCGATCTGCTGGGCATGGACTGGAGCGATGAAGACAATGGCTAAGGGAAGCGTGGTCAAACTCAACCCGCAGGAAGCAGCGGAAAACCCGCCAGGCAAGCTCATGAGCCTGCAGGCACTGGCAGCCTTTGCCGCCGACTGCCGCCGCCGCGGCGAACGCGTCGTTCTCTGCCACGGCACCTACGACCTCATGCACATCGGTCACATCAAGCATCTTCAAGCGGCGCGAAAACTCGGCGACCGGCTGCTGGTAACACTGACCGCCGACGCCTTCGTCAACAAGGGTCCGGACCGCCCCGTATTTACCGAAACCCTGCGCGGCGAGAGCATCGCCGCGCTGGACTGCGTGGACGGCGTGGCCATCAATGCCGCCGAGACCGCCATCGATGTCATCGAGGCCCTGCGTCCGCACATCTACGTCAAGGGCAGTGACTACATCCGCGCGCAGGACGACGTAACGGGAAATATCCGCCGCGAGCAGGTCGCCGTGGAGAGCGTAGGTGGCCGCATCCACTTTACCCAGGAGGCCACCTTCAGCTCCAGCAACCTGCTCAACGAACACTTCAGCGCCCTCGACGACGAGGTGCGCGACTTCCTGCGCGGCTTTCGCCA
>CAZTPE010000446.1:0-1829 GCA_964614545.1 uncultured Ectothiorhodospiraceae bacterium | reverse complement strand
GCATGTATTCCGCACATTCAACGCCGATGGCGCGCACCGTCGGATAGCGAGCGGCCAGCGCCTTGAGCAACATGCCGGGGCCGGTGCCCAGATCAAGAATCACCGGCGCATCAGACAGGGCTGGCGCAACATTCTTTTCCCACATCGCCCAAAAAGTCTCATCGAAGCGGCCATCGAAGGTGTCCTTCATTAGCTGCACAAAGGCAGCGCCATCACGATGATGTTTGGCCAGCATGTCCTGTGTTTGTTTCAGTCTGTCGTTCATAGCTATCTCCGTCTCCTTCTGATTATGGACTTCTGATTAATTTTGGGCTCATAGCAGCCAGTCATGAATTAATCAGAGGTTCCTTATATTATTTCGCTGTAGGAGCGGCCCCGCAGGCCACGATAGATTGCCCGGCATTACTATCGCGGCCTGCGGGGCTGCTCCTACGTTATTTTGTTATTTTTTACCCACGACGGATCAAAGTTTGCCGCGTAGATCCTGCAGCATAAAACCGCGCAACGGCGCATCGTAATCACGCCCCAGCGCCATCACTTTAAATAGCTCCCCCATGTCGCCCGGCAGGGTCAGGGTGCGCACCTGCTGTGCCAGGCGTAGCTGTTCACGTTCGTCATCTGACTGCGCCAGTTCGGTGATACCGTTGGCGAGCAGAAACAGACCCTGGGTGTTGTAGCCCAGCACATCCAGCCCGGCATCCACCGCGCTCTCGGCGACGGCCGTAAAGTCTACGTGGGCAGTGATGTCCTGTAGACCGGGATAGACAAAGGGATCGTCGTGGGCGCGATGGCGATAGTGGCACATCAGGGTGCCGCGGTCGCGTTGCGGGTGGTAATACTCGTGGCGCGGAAAACCGTAGTCGATCAATAGCACCACGCCGGCCTGCAGCATGCTGGCGATGGAGCCGATCCAGCCACCGGCGGCGAGATTGAACTCCGACTCGTAGCCCTCAGGCAGGCCCCCCCTCAGCGTCGCCAGGCGTTGCGCAAGCGTCGCGTCGCCAATCTCGGCGCTACACCACTGGAAGCGCCCATCCTGCCAGCCCACACGGCGCTCCATGAGACCACCGGCCTCGGCACGGAAGAGGTGCACCGGCAGGGCATCGAGCAGCTCATTGGCCAGCACCACACCGCAAAAGCCGCCCTCGGGCAGGCTGTCCAGCCACTGCACCCGATCAAGCAGCTGTGGCACCATTCGCGCCAGGGTTTCACGCTGACGCTGACGCAGATCGGCGCTCAACTCCAACAGAAAGTAGCGATCAGGCAACGTACCCAGCGCCGCCAGCTCGGCCAGTAGATCCGCCACCATGATGCCGGAGCCGGCACCCACCTCCAGCACATCGCCACCACCGAGGTTTTCCAGCACCTCGGCCGTCTGCCGCGCCAGACAACGGGAAAACAGCGATGAGATTTCCGGCGCGGTAACGAAGTCGCCGCTGGCGCCGAACTTCTGGCTGCCGGCGCTGTAATAACCCAGACCGGGGGCGAACAAGGCCAGCTCCATATAGCGCGCAAAGCTGATCTGCCCGTCGGCACCAGCGATGTCATCAACGATCAGCTGGATCAGCGCCATGCTGTGTGCCCGGGCTTCCTCATCCGGCTCGGGGAGACGCGCAAGGGCCTCGCCGGCCTGCCGGATGGCGTGCCGGGAAGTGGCTCTGGAAACGGGGGGCTTCATACTGGGCAAGGTCGGCGCAGGTAGGTTAAAGTGTTCAGGGCACCTCTAATAACTGCTTGTGGCCTCTGCGCAGAAACCACAAGCAGTTATTAGAGCTGCCCTTCAAACAGTCTCGGAGGACAAGCAGTGGATGATACCACAGAAGCCAACA
>CAZTPE010000445.1:0-1847 GCA_964614545.1 uncultured Ectothiorhodospiraceae bacterium | reverse complement strand
TGGCGCCCATCATGCGTTCGACGATGGTCTTTTTGCCGATGAACTGGCTGCCGAGGAACACCAGCCCAAACAGCCAGTTGATCACCGTGGGTTTCCACTTGATGAAGGTTTCATCCTGCAGGAACAGGGTCAGCCCACCGAATACCACCAGCAGGGAAAGGGTGATCAGGTGCATGTTTTCAAAGCGCCGGTGCTGCAGCCAAAACCAACCTACCTGTACGAAACTGGCGGCGATGGCGACGACGGTGGCGGCATAAATGCCATACAGCTTGTAGGCAATAAAGAACAACAGGATGGGGAAGAAATCGTAGAGAAATTTCATGGCTGTCTTGGGTACCGCTTCTAATCAGTTAACAGTCGGCTAATTTACCACATTGTCGGCATTTGGCGCAGGCAGGTCTGTTAAACTGGGCGGCTTATGTCTCTTCTCTATGATTTACACAGCCACTCCACCGCATCCGATGGCACACTGACACCCACGGCGTTGGTCCGGCGCGCGCGAGAACAGGGTGTGGATGTGCTGGCGTTGACGGATCACGATGTCACCGATGGCCTCGATGAGGCACGCACGGCGGCGGATGAAGCAGGCCTGCGGCTGATCAACGGGGTGGAAATTTCTGTGACCTGGCATGGCGTCACCATTCACATCGTCGGCCTGAATTTCGATCCCGGTCATGCCGGCCTGCAGGCCGGGCTGGCCGGGCTGCGGGAGTTCCGTGTCTGGCGTGGCGAAGAGATCGCCCAGCGGCTGGAAAAGAAGGGCATCCCCGGTGCGCTGGAAGGGGCGCAGGCCTTCAGCAACGGGCAGATTCTCAGCCGCACCCATTTCGCCCGTTTTCTGGTGGCGCAAGGGCACGCCAAGGACATGCGCAAGGTGTTCGGCAAGTTTCTCACCCACAACCGTCCCGGCTATGTGCCCGGTGAGTGGGCGGCGCTGGCGGATGCGGTGGGCTGGATTCGTGATGCCGGTGGCCAGGCGGTGATCGCCCATCCGGCGCGCTACCACCTCAGCGCTACCCGTCTGCGTGCCCTCATCGAGGCCTTTATGGATTGTGGTGGCGAGGTGCTGGAAGTGGTCTCCGGCAGTCACTCGGCGGGCGACGTACAGGGCATGGCTCAGTATGCACGGCGCTATGAACTGCTTGCCTCGCAGGGCTCGGACTATCACGGCCCCGAGCAATCGTGGCTGGAACTGGGGCGGATGCCACCCATGCCGGAGGGTTGTACCCCGGTGTGGACGGTGTGGGACACAGAACAGAGGGCAAGCGCATGAGCCAGTTTTTCCAGATTCATCCCGACAATCCGCAGCCGCGCCTGATCGACAAGGCGGTGGAGATCATTCGCCAGGGTGGGGTCATCGTTTATCCCACCGATTCCGGTTATGCCCTCGGCTGCCACCTGGGCGACAAGACGGCACAGGAGCGCATTCGCCGCATCCGCCAGGTGGACGACAAGCATAATTTTACCCTGGTGTGTCGAGATCTTTCCGAACTGGCGACCTACGCCAAGGTGGACAACACGGCCTACCGGCTGATCAAGAGCCTCACACCCGGCCCCTATACCTTCATTCTGGTGGCCACCCGCGAGGTACCGCGTCGCCTGCAGAATCCCAAGCGCAAGACCATCGGCCTGCGCGTGCCGGACAACCGTATCGCCCAGGCCCTGCTGGAGACCCTCGGCGAACCACTGATGAGTTCCACCCTGATCCTGCCCGGTGACGACATGCCGCTCACCGATCCCTATGATATCCGTGACACCCTGGAGCACAGTCTCGACCTGGTCATCGACGGCGGCTACTGCGGTTTCGAGCCGACCACGGTAGTGGATTTGACCGGTGATGCGCCGGT
>CAZTPE010000444.1:0-1852 GCA_964614545.1 uncultured Ectothiorhodospiraceae bacterium | reverse complement strand
GCGGCGACACGCCTGGAATACGAGATCCGCTTCTTCGCCGGCGACCTGCCGGTACTGACCTTCCCGGACTGGGAAACCCTGCCCTACGACGTCTTCTCACCGCATCAGGACATCATCTCCGAGCGCCTGGCCGCCCTTTCACGGCTGCCGGATCTGACCCGTGGCGTGCTCATCGTTCCCGTCGCCACCCTGCTACACCGTCTCGCGCCGAAGGGCTTTCTCGATGCCAACTGCTTCCTGCTTGACCGCGGCCAGACGCTGGATCTGCAGGAAATGCGCACCCGCCTCGACAGCGGCGGCTACCGCTGCGTGTCGCAGGTTATCGAACACGGTGAGTTCGCCGTACGTGGCGCCATCCTTGACCTGTTCCCCATGGGCCAGTCACTGCCCTACCGCATCGAGCTGTTCGACGACGAGATCGACAGCATCCGCACCTTCGACCCAGAGACCCAGCGCTCCATCGACAAGGTGGACAGCATCCGCCTGCTGCCGGCGCGCGAGTTCCCCTTCGACCCCGAGGCCATCACCCGCTTTCGCCGCGCCTGGCGCGCACAGTTCGAGGGCGACCCGCAGGCCTGCACCATTTATCACGAGGTCAGCGAGGGCAATACACCGCCGGGCATCGAATACTACCTGCCGTTATTCTTCGAGCACACGCAGACCCTGTTCGACTACCTGACCCCGTCGGCGCTGGTGATCACCACCGAGGGCGTGAGCGAGGCAGTCAGCGCATTTTGGACCGATGTTGAAGAACGTTTTGAGCAGGGCCGGCACGATGTCTCACGCCCGCTGCTGTCACCCAATGCGCTGTTCCTGCGCGAAAACGAATTCTTCCAGCAGCTCGGCAATCGCGCACAGATCGGCGTGCAGCATTTTGAACTGCCGGACTCTTCGCAACAAAAGGCCGGCAGCCACAATTTTGCCACCCAGGCCCCGCCCCAACTGACCCTGGATGCCCGCGCGGAACGGCCCAGCGCAAAGATGGTGACCTTTCTCGATGAGTTCGACGGCCGCGTGCTGTTCTGTGCCGAGTCCACCGGCCGCCGCGAGACCCTGCTGGAACTGCTGCGCGGCTGCGACCTGCAGCCCACCGCAGTGGACAGCTGGGCCGAGTTTGTCGAGGGCGAGATGCCGCTGGCCATCACCGTCGCCGCATTGGAAGAAGGCCTGCTGCTGGCGCAGCCACCGCTGGCCGTCATCGCCGAGCCGCAGCTATTCGGTGAACAGGTACTGCAGCAACGCCGCCGCCAGCGCAAGACCCGCGACGCCGACCAAGTCATCAAGAACCTGGTCGAGCTGGAAGTCGGCTCCCCGGTGGTGCACGAAGACAATGGCGTAGGTCGCTATTTAGGATTACAGAAGCTGGCGCTGGGTGCCGTGGAACAGGAATTCCTCACCCTGGAATACGCCGGCGGCGACAAGTTGTATGTGCCGGTCAGTCACCTGCATCTCATCAGCCGCTACAGTGGCGCCTCACCGGAGACCGCGCCGCTGCACAAACTGGGCAGCGGCCAGTGGGAAAAGGCCAAGCGCAAGGCGCGCGAAAAGGTGCGCGACGTGGCCGCCGAACTGCTTTCCATCTACGCCCAGCGCGAGGCACGCAAGGGCCACATCTATCACCTCGACGACAGTCAGTACGCTGCCTTCGTCGCGGCCTTTCCCTTCGAGGAGACGCCGGATCAGCAGGAGGCCATCAGCAGTGTGTTGGCCGATATGCGCTCCGACAAACCCATGGATCGGCTGGTTTGCGGCGACGTCGGTTTCGGCAAGACCGAGGTCGCCATGCGCGCCGCCTTTATCGCCGTGCAGGACGGCAAGCAGGTAGCCATGCTGGTGCCGACCACCCTGCTGG
>CAZTPE010000443.1:0-1863 GCA_964614545.1 uncultured Ectothiorhodospiraceae bacterium | reverse complement strand
GTGCTGATCCTGTTGCTACGGCGCTTGCCCGCCGTGCTGGCGCTGCTGGGCGCCGCAATCGGCCTGCTCGCCAGCATCGGACTATTGGTCAATACCTTCGACGGTGTGAGCGCTGAGTTGATCCTGCCCGGCTTGCCGGAACTGCCGCTGCGTCTGATCGCCACACCCCTGACCGCCCTGCTTTCAACCCTGGTCGCCGTGATCGGCAGTCTGGTGCTGGTCTATGCCGTCGGCTACATGAAACAGGACAACGAAAAGGTGCGCTTTTTTGCCACCCTGCTGCTTTTCATCACGGCCATGCAGACCCTGGTGCTGGCGGGTGACTGGATATTGCTGCTCGCGGCTTGGGAACTTATCGGCCTGAGCAGCTACCTGTTGATCGGCTTCTGGTACCAACGACCGGGTGTCCGGGCCGCTGCCACCCGTGCCTTCCTGGTGACCCGCAGCGCCGATCTTGGACTCTATATTGCGGTGTTTATTCTCATTGCCGACGCCGGCAGCAGCGATATCGAGACCACATTAAATACGGGTGGCAACGCGGCGGTTGCCGCCGGGCTTTTGCTGCTGCTCGCTGCCATGGGCAAGTCCGCACAAACACCATTGCACGACTGGTTGCAACGCGCCATGGCCGGTCCGACGCCGGTCTCGGCGCTACTGCACTCGGCCACCCTGGTGGCGGCCGGCGCTATCCTGTTGATCCGTACAGCGCCAATGCTGCCGCCTGACGTGCTGCTGGTCATCGGCATCGTCGGTGGTATCACCACCGTGGTCACCGGTCTCATCGCCCTCGGTGAACGTGACCTCAAACGCCTGCTCGCCGCCTCGACATCCAGCCAGTACGGCCTGATGCTGGTGGCGGTGGGCGCCGGCGTGCCGTTGGCGGCACTGCTTCACCTGATCGCTCACGCCGCCATCAAGAGCTCGCTGTTTCTGGGTGCCGGTGTCTTCCAGCACAGCCGTGAAAGCACCACCCTGGCCGATCTACAAGGCGCGGGTCGTGACCGGCCACGCATCTTCTTCGCCTTTGCGCTGGCGGCGCTGGCGCTGGCCGGTATCCCGCCCCTGAGCGGATTCTTTTCCAAGGACGCCATCATTGCCGCCGCGCTGGCCTCGCCCAATGCCGCGTTACTGGCGACATTCGCGCTGGCCGGCACCCTGCTGACCGGCGCCTATATGGCCCGTGCGCTGCACATCCTGTGGCGCGGCAAAAGCCAGCAGCGCACCATCGTGGGATTGGGCTGGATGGGCGCTGGACTGGCTGGACTGGCCACCCTGGCCGCCGTCCTGGGGACCGCCTTCCCTGCCATCGAGACATTGCTGTCCGCCCCGCTCCCCGTAAGTACCCTCGCCCAGATTCTCGGACTGGGTGCCGCACTGGGCGGTCTGGCGCTGGGTTGGTTCATCCCGATGCGGCGTCTGCTGGGACCGCTGTTGCCCTGGGCAAATCAGGGCTTTGCCATTGCCGGTGGTTTCGATGCCTGGATGGTACGTCCGACATTCGCCATTGCCCGGAGTTGTGAAAAATTGGAACGTGCCCTGTACGCCGGCGTGCTGGCCGTGGGCCGTCTGGGACTCGACATCGGCCGCGCCGTGCGCCGTAGCGATGATCGAGGCATCGATGGTCTGATCTTTTTCCTGGTGCGGGGCACCGTCGGTCTCGGCAACCGTGCCCGCACCTTGCAGAGTGGCCTGATCCACCGCGAATTGGCCATCACCGTGGTGGCCACGGCGTTGATTCTCGTGGCTCTGTTTGTCGCTTTATTGATTTAATCCCTGCGGGTCTAATTCCCCGCAGCTTGCTGCGGGGTAGTTTATTGAGTCGTAGCAGCTTTAGCCACGAAAGCTTTTTAGCTCTGCTTTCGC
>CAZTPE010000442.1:0-1864 GCA_964614545.1 uncultured Ectothiorhodospiraceae bacterium | reverse complement strand
CCCCGCTGCCGGCAAAGATCTACGCCAACGAAGGCGTGGCGCAGATGCTGTTTTTTGGTGGCGATGAGGTGTGTGATATCTCTTACGCCGACCGTGGCGGCAAGTATCAGGGGCAGCGCGGGGTGACGTTGCCGAAGGCTTGAGGCTGCAGACCTGAGGCTTGAGGGGTGGTTGTTGAGGTGATGTGCTGGCGTCACGATTGTGAGCCTCCAGCCTCCAGCCTCCAGCCTCCAGCCTAAAACCCCGTCACTGACGTCAGCACCGCATTGATCGTACTGCCATCGGCCTTGCGTCGCTCAATGCGCACCGGCAGATATGCCAGCTTCTCCGCACACCAGAAGGTCGTTTGCAGCGGCCCGTTGCTGCGCTGCACGCGAAGGGTTTTGTAGGTGCCGGAGGGAATGCGAATGGTCTCCGCACCGAGAATTTCCAGGCTGTAGGTCTTGAGCTTACCGCCATCGGCCACCGGGTAATGTAGCCAGCGCTGGCGGGTCGGCAGGTTGTGCATCAGGCGTAACTGGAAAAGGAGTTTGTCCACGGTGAGGTCGTCCGTGAGCGACATCTGCCAGGGATCGCCGTTGACGGTGTTGGTCAGTTTTCGCTGCGACCAGTCAAACGCCAACTGAAGGGTGCGGGCTTTTTCGCCACCGCGGCTGAAGTAGGTATATTCCAGTGGCCGCATGTGTCGCCCGTGCCAGGTCCACAGGCTGCGTTCCACCACCTGCCCGCTACGCAGCAGGCGTGACACGCCGGTGGGGCGGGTGACGGATTCGAAGACAAAGCGGTTCGGGCCGTCCGGCGTCAGGCTGCGGCGGGTCTCACCGATGGTGATGGGGCCTTTTTTTACTGCGTAGATAGCGGTGAAACGGCTGGGAAGTTCAGCTGTAACGGCGAAGCCGGGCAGCAGCAGAAACAACAAAAAAACCGCTGTAGGAGCGGGCCATGCCCGCGATCTGTGGTCGGTGTTAACCGGCAATCGCAGGCATGGCTCGTTCCTACGGTGTCTATGGTTTAGTCCATGCATGGCGCCATTATTCCCCATCTCCGCTGCGCCTGCGAGCCGGCAGGGCCAGACTCAGCAGGCCCGCAAGCAGGGTGCTGCCGAGGATGAACAGGTGCAGGTTGACCGCCGCCTGCAGGGCGCTCTTGGCGTCAATGCCAAAGGGCAGTAGGGCCGCCACCACACCGGCCTCGTAGGTGCCGGCGCCGGCCACGCCGTGTACCGGCAGCACACTGGTGAGATCTCCGGCGATGACGCCCACCCAGGCCGCGACGGAATCCATCGTCGCAAACAGGCCCAGCACCCAGGCGAACACGGCCAGCTTGATAAGCCAGCTGAGCAGGGTCCACAGCCAGGAGCGCCAGAACAGCGGTGCGTCCAGCGGCAGGGCCTGTGCGGCCTGGTGCAGGCGTACCGCCAGTCTCCCTTCCGGCCGTCGCCAGCGGGCCAGGCGTGGCGCGAACACGCGAAAGCCCAGCCAGGGTAGCAGCATCCAGCCGAGAGTCAGCGGCCATGCCCAACCGGGGCCGAGCAGGGCGTCACCCGTCACCAGCAGCCCGCAGGCCAGCAGGGTGTGCAGGTCGAGCAGGCGAAACCACAGCAGGGCAGGGACGCTGCGCACGGGCGGGATGGTGAAGTGGTGTGACATCAGCAGTGGAAAACTCAGTTCACCGCTACGCGCCGGCAGCAGGTTGTTGAGCAGGTTGTGTTGCAGGGACAGGCGCAGCACGGTGGCAAAGCGGCCGCGGGTGTCGTCGCGAAAGTAATCGTGCACGCGCAGGGCGCGCAGGCCGTAGGTGCAAAATACCAGTATAATGGCCGCCGCCAGCGGGCCCGGCGGCAGCGTGCGCCACGGCGCCAGCA
>CAZTPE010000441.1:0-1866 GCA_964614545.1 uncultured Ectothiorhodospiraceae bacterium | reverse complement strand
ATGCCAACCGCAACGGTCAGCCAGAGCAGTGCCGCACCGGCACAGAACAGGAACACCGCGTCCAGCCCGAAACGGCCGTGCAACCAGCCGCCGGTAACACCACCAACGAAGGCCCCGAAAAACTGCGAGCTTGAATAGAAGCCCATGGCGGTCCCCTTGCTGTCGGCGGGCGCCATTTTGGCGATCAGCGACGGCAACAGGGCCTCCAGCAGGTTGAACGCCGAGTAGAAAACGAACAACCCCAGCCCGATGGTGAAAATCCGGTCGTGGAACCCGTACAACAGCAGCTCCGCCAGCACCACCACCAGGATCGCACCTACGAACACCGGCTTGATACGCTGGTGTTTCTCGGCCTGCAGGATGAACGGGATGGCCATCGGCAACGACAACAGCAGCACCGGCAGGTACACCTCCCAGTGTTTCGCCGCGTCGAGCCCGGCCACGTCGCGTAGCGCCAGCGGCAGTACCACAAAACTGGCGGTGAGAATCAGGTGCAGGGAGAAGATCCCGGCATCCAGACGCAGCAGTTGCCGGTCGCGCAGCACGGCGGCGAACTGGGCCGGCACCGGCTCGGCGTCGCGCCGTACGCGCGAGATGACCGGGTCGGGCACCAGCAACACGATCACCGCGATACCGCCGATGGCCAGCACAGCGGTTAACCAGAAGATGCCCGGCACGCCAATCCAGCTGTTCAGCTGCGGGCCCAGCACCATCGCCACCGCAAACGAGGCGCCGATACTCATGCCAATAATAGCCATCGCCTTGACCCGGTGTTCCTCGCGGATCAGGTCGGCGGTCAACGCCATCACCGCCGCGGCGATCGCCCCTGCACCCTGCATGGCGCGCCCGGCAATGACGCCCCAGATGCTGTCGGCGCTGGCGGCCATCACGCTGCCCACCGCAAACACCAGCAAGCCGAAGATAATCACCGGCTTGCGGCCGATGTGGTCCGACACCAGGCCGTAGGGGATCTGCAGAAAGGCCTGGGTCATACCGTAGATGCCGATTGCCAGGCCGGTCAGCGCCGGGGTGACGCCATCGAGATGTTCAGCATACAGCGCGAACACCGGCAGGATCATGAACAACCCCAGCATACGCAGGGCATAGATAATCGCCATGGATGCAGCAGAACGTGCTTCAGTCCGGCTCATGCCGGCAGCTGCATCAGGGTGTTCGTTCACGGAACCGCTTTCCTTTTAGGCCAGGTTAATGGAAACGCGGTATAGTATCAGGTTCACTGTTAAGCCGGAATCAAGATGGACAGCATACGACTACGCGGCGCACGCACGCACAACCTGCAAAATGTGGACCTCGACCTGCCACGCGACAAACTGATCGTGGTCACCGGCCTGTCCGGCTCCGGCAAATCATCGCTGGCTTTTGATACGATTTATGCCGAGGGGCAGCGCCGCTACGTGGAATCGCTGTCGGCCTATGCACGCCAGTTCCTGTCGATGATGGAAAAACCCGACATCGACCATATAGAAGGTCTGTCGCCGGCCATTTCCATTGAACAGAAGTCCACCTCGCACAACCCGCGCTCGACGGTGGGCACCATTACCGAGATCCACGACTACCTGCGCCTGCTGTTCGCGCGCCTCGGCGTCGCGCACTGCCCGAGCTGCGATCGCGAATTGAGGGCGCAGACCAAGGACGAGATCGCCGACAATGCCGCCAAATCCATGATTGAACGGCCAATATTCGATAAGCGGAAGAGATGACAGCGCGCCGGCCAGAACCAGGATCGACACCGGATAGGCCAGCAGCTTGAATTTCAAGCCCGGCACATATTCGCGGGTCGCAAACTGGACCCCCCAGACCATCGGCGCCAGCAGGGCAAAAATCGCAGCAAAGCCCAGCGTCTGC
>CAZTPE010000440.1:0-1868 GCA_964614545.1 uncultured Ectothiorhodospiraceae bacterium | reverse complement strand
CATCACCAGCCCTGAATCCAGATCCTGCACCGGGTGATTGGCACCGTGGTGACCGAATTTCATTTTCACCGTGCGCGCACCGCTGGCCAGCGACAACAACTGGTGACCGAGGCAGATACCGAACACCGGCAAACCGGTATCGACAATTTGTTTGATCGCACTAATAGCATAGTCGCAGGGTTCCGGATCGCCCGGACCATTCGACAGAAACACACCGTCAGGATTGAGTGCCAGCACATCGTCAGCTGAAGTCTGCGCCGGCACGACCGTCAGGCGGCAACCCCGATCAACCAGCATGCGTAAAATATTACGTTTCACACCAAAGTCATAGGCCACGACATGGTATGGCTGAGCTACAGCATTGACCGGATCAGGAAGACCACCATCCAGCTGCCAGCTGCCCTGCAACCATTCGTAGCGCTCAGCAGTAGTCACCTCTTTGGCGAGGTCCATACCTTTCAATCCGGGAAATGCGCGTGCAGCTTCAAGCGCCGTATTCTCATCAATTTTTTCCCCGGCCACCAGGCAACCGTTCTGCGCACCCTTCTCTCGCAGAATCCGGGTCAGGCGACGGGTATCGATTTCAGCAATCGCCACCACCCCCTGAGAACGCAGATAATCATCCAGACTCTGTTCACTGCGGTAACTGCTCGAGCGTCGCGGCAAATCCCGGATAATCAAACCCGCACACTGTATCTGCGAGGATTCTTCGTCTTCAGTGTTGATGCCGGTATTACCGATATGGGGATAGGTCAACGTCACCATCTGGCGCGCATAGGAGGGATCTGTGAGGATCTCCTGATACCCTGTCATGGCAGTGTTAAACACCACCTCGCCAACATTCTGACCAGCTGCGCCGATCGACCGCCCCCAGAATAGACTGCCGTCTTCCAGAGCCAACAAGGCCAATATACTCAAGGAAACCTCCGCCGGGTTAATAACACACAAACGTCGGCGGATAGCCGGACGGCTTCACGCCGGAACCACGGCCAGGAAGCGGCAGAATTGTACTCGATACGCCTTGCGCTAACAAGGTGTAAGACTGTGAAAACGCTATGCTTTAAGCGGCACTGGGCAGAACAGTTTACACATCGATACAAAAGAGATGAGCGGATACAAATCAAGCAGTTATCTTGCTTCTACCCCCCTCCCCCAGAGGGAGAGGGGGGTTGTCAGCGCATATCTTTAAGTTGAAGTAACCTCGGCGTTACAGACCCAGCACATCCTGCATATCAAACAAGCCGGCATCCTGGTTGACTACCCAACCGGCAGCACGCACCGCACCCGAAGCAAAAGTCATACGGCTGGAGGCCTTATGGACAATTTCAACACGCTCACCTTCAGCAGCGAACATGACCGTGTGCTCGCCGACAATATCGCCAGCGCGAACGGTTTCGAAACCGATTGTCTTGCGGTCACGCGCACCGGTGATACCTTCGCGGCCATAAACGGCACATTCGCCCAGGTCACGTCCCAGCTCAGCGGCAATCACCTCTCCCATGCGCAGAGCCGTGCCTGAAGGCGCATCGATCTTGTGTCGGTGATGGGCCTCAATAATTTCGATATCCACATCATCGCCTAATACGCGCGCCGCTGTCTCCAGCAACTTCAGACACAGATTAACGCCGACGCTCATATTGGGTGCAAATACCACAGCGATGTCTTGCGAAGCAGCCTCAATCAGCTGCTTCTGTGCGTCGCTGAAACCAGTAGTACCAATGATCATACGCTTGCCATTGGCCCGGCACAGCTCCAGGTGCGCCAGCGTGACTTCCGGAATTGTGAAATCAATCAGCACGTCAAACTGGTCAACAACCGAAGCCATATCAGCCGCTATTGCCACACCCAGCTCACCAACACCAACGACC
>CAZTPE010000439.1:0-1871 GCA_964614545.1 uncultured Ectothiorhodospiraceae bacterium | reverse complement strand
TCTCGATCTCGCCCTCCGGCGTCACATCCGCGACGATGGCCACCACCTTCGAGGTACCGATATCCAGCCCCACCAGCAGATTCTGATCTGTTCGTTTGCTCATTTGCTCACTGCCCTACCATTCCGTTAACCCAATTCATTCCATCAACTCAACGCGCCCGATTGCCCACCCACCTGTGGCGCCATGCCGGCCTTCCAGCGCACCGCAAAGCCATTGGTGTAGCGTAAATCCACCCGTTCGATCGCCTCGGCGTGCGCCGCCAGCGCCAGTGGCCAGGCACTCATGAAGCGATCCAGCACTGTCTCGTCGCCGCCGCGCCCCAGCAACAGCAACACGCCGTTGCTCAACTGCAGACGCCAGGCACGACGCTGATTAAGGCCCAATTCGCGCACCGACAGCCCCAGCGTGGCCAGCGGCGCCGACAAACGCTGATAGTGTTCCGCCACCGCCTCTGCTGCGCCCTCCGGGGCATGAAACAGGGGTAACTGCGCCAGTTCCCCGGCTCCGGCCGCCGCGAACAACTCCCCGCGCATATTCACCAGCGCCATCGAGCCACCGGCCTGTCGCCAGCGTGCCAACGGCACCTGCTCCACCACCGTCACCCGCAGGCTGTCCGGCCACACCCGGCGTACCGAGGCACGATCCACCCACGGCAGGGACTCCGCCGCCAGCTTCACCGCACGCACGTCCACGTTGAAAAACCCACCGCTGGCCGGCTCACCGAGGGCCGCATACAGATCGGCCTTCTCCAGATAACGAAACTCGCCCTTCACCTGCACCGCGCGGATCGGCAGAGTATCGGGCTGCGCCAGCTGCCAGCCGCCGTAACCCAGCAGCGAACCGAGACCACCGAACAACACCAGCGCGCCCAGCAGGCGGCGGTTCAGCCAGCCCGGCGTCGACCACTGCGGCAAGCGCCGCACCGGCTTCTTTGTCTTCGGCTGAATGCGCCGCGCGCCCATCAGGCATTCACCTCCAACGTCTGCGCCAGGATGCGCCACACCAGCTCATCGAAACCGATGCCCGCCGCCTGCGCTGCCATGGGCACCAGGCTGTGATCGGTCAGTCCCGGCACGGTGTTGTTCTCCAGCAGCCAGGCACGGCCCTCACCGTCACGCATGATGTCCACGCGGCCCCAGCCGCGCCCGTCCAGCGCAGCGAAAGCCTCCAGCGCCAGCACCTGGAATTCGGTCTCGACGTCCGCCGCCAGCCCGCAGGGGCAGTGGTAGCCGGTGTCCTCGGCCTCGTACTTGGCGGCGTAGTCGTAAAAATCGCCGGGTGCCTGCAGGCGGATCACCGGCAGGGCTTCACCATCGAGGATGGCTACCGTGTACTCGTCGCCCGCTATCCATGGCTCGGCCATCACTAGCGCATCGAATTCCACCGCCGCACGCCAGGCCGGTTCGATACCGGCCATCTCGGTGACCCGCGTGATACCCAGGCTGGAGCCCTCGCGCACCGGCTTCACCGCCAGCGGCAGGCCCAGCTCGGTGGCCACCGCCGCCCAGTCGCTGCGCACGTCCAGCCGCGCAAAGGCGGGAGTGGGCAGGCCGGCGGCCAGCCATACCTGCTTGCTGCGGATCTTGTCCATGCTCAGCGCCGAGCCCAGCACCCCGCTGCCGGTATAGGGCAGGCCCAGCGACTCCAGCAGACCCTGCATCACGCCATCCTCGCCGCCACGACCGTGCAGGGCGATGAAGACACGCTCGAAATCACCCGCCTGCAACACGTTCACGATGTCACGCCCCACATCCACCCCGTGAGCATCCACGCCACGCGACTGCAGCGCCGTCAGCACCGCCGCGCCGCTCTTCAGCGACACCGCGCGCTCGGCGGACAGACCGCCCATCAGCACCGCCACCTTGCCGAA
>CAZTPE010000438.1:0-1872 GCA_964614545.1 uncultured Ectothiorhodospiraceae bacterium | reverse complement strand
ACGGGCTTCATTCCCTCTGTCGAATGACGTCAACAGAGAAGGAGGAGAAGCCCGTGAGCAACTTGAAGTTGCTGTCTAAAATATTACGCCTGAAAGGTATGAAAATCACCTGTTTTGAGTTCAAGAACCACTGGAAAAAAACGAAAAAACGCACAAAAACGGGGTCAGCACACGAAAAAACGGGGTCAGGTCGCACGTAATCACGCATAAATTGGATAATGTACTATTGCAAGGCCTGACCGTATGCCGTGACCGGTTGTTTTTCTAGCGGGTTAAAGAATGTAGCCTGGGTTTGAGCTTGCGAAACCCAGGAGATTCGGGGTATGGATTGGAGTGAGTACCTGCAGTATTGGGCGGGAGGTGGCCAATATGAGAGAGGGAGACTTGGAGAACGAGCTTTCCTTAGCTTCCCGGGTTTTGCAAGCTCAACCCAGGCTACTTTGCTACTTGCCAAGCCGGCGGCTGTACTACAAAAGTTCATCCGGCGGCAGAACGATACGCTGTGGTTCACTGATGTTCACTAGGTCCACCAGATCCCACTGGCCGCCGTTGCGGTAGATCCGCTTGGCCTTGTCCGGGTAGTCGGCCACATCCTGTTCCAGCCGCTGTCCCATCACCAGGCATTGCAGTATTTCGTCGCCATCGTTGATGATATTGTGTGCCGCCACGCCGCGTGGGAAGCCGAGAAAATCTCCCGGTCCCACGGTATATCGTTCCCCATCGATGATGGCCGTGGCCTGGCCTGAGAGAATGTAGACACATTCCTCTTCATAATAGTGTTTGTGATATTCCGTTGTGTCGTGGCCGGGCTTCACGCTGATAATGTGCACACCGAGCTGTGTCAGTCCCACCGCGTCGCCGAGGGACTTGTTGATGCGCACGGCATTGGGGTTGAGAAAATGAATCCTTTTTTCGCCGGGCATCGCGGTGATGTCGGCAGCCTTCAGTAGGAGTTTGTGGTTATCCATTTTGGGTCATTTTCCTTGTTTGAGCCTGCAGCCACGGATTCAGGTTGAAATAAAAACCCTGATGCGGCAGAGAGATGTTGCTGATCTATATTACTATTGCCGGAACGACTATTGACTATACCAGGGAGAGAACTATGTTGACATTTCGCTTGCCCCACCTTTTGTTACTTCACGTTATTGCCTGTGTCGTGCTGCTTTCAACGGTGACTGTTGCCAATGCCAAGGATGATGATTCGCACTACGACCGCATCAGTCTGCTGGCTACGGCCTCGGATGAAGTCGATAACGATATTCTCGAGGCGACGCTGTCTGTGTACCGCGAGGGCAGTAATCCATCATTGCTGTCGGAGGAAGTGAATTCAGCTATCCAGTGGGCCATCGGTGAGGCTAGAAAGGTCAGCGGGATTACGGTGCAGACGTTGGGTTACCAGACCAATCCTGTTTATCAGCAACAGCGTTTGTCGGCCTGGCGGGTGCGGCAGAGCCTGCGTCTGGAAAGCAAAGACATTGCCAAACTGAGCCAGCTGATCGGCAAGTTGCAGGAGCGTCTGACGGTGGGGCGGGTTGGCTACCGCGTCTCTGCCCAGCGCCGCAATGCGGTGGAGGAAAGCCTGATCACCGAAGCGATTGCGCTTTTTCAGCGGCGTGCGGAGTTGGTGGCGGAGCAGATGGGCCGCAGCCGTTACCGGGTGGTGCAAATGAGTATTAATACCGGTGGCGCACCAATGCGGCCGATGATGCGTGCGGAGATGTCGGCGATGGCCGATACGCGCATTTCACCCAGCTTTGAGGCAGGTGCGCAAACGGTCATGGTTTCTATTAGTGGCACTATCGAGTTACAGCTGGATTGAGTGCTTCTCCCACGAAAAGAGTTGCCTGCGATCATCACTTCGCCTACTAATGA
>CAZTPE010000437.1:0-1904 GCA_964614545.1 uncultured Ectothiorhodospiraceae bacterium | reverse complement strand
GACCTCGCCTCCGCCATGCAGAGCGCCGAGGCCGCCGACCCGCCGCTGCTGGTGCGCATGCGCCGCTTCACCCTGTGGGTGGCGGCGTTGGTGGGCATCGCCATCGTGCTCATGGCCTTCGCCGCGCTGGCCCAGGGCATGGGCTGGCAGGCGGTGTTCCTGCTCGCCGTGGCGCTGGCCGTGTCCGCCATCCCCGAGGGCCTGCCGGTGGCGCTCACCGTCACCCTCACCATCGGCCAGATGCGCATGGCGAAACGTCAGGTGATCGTCAAGCGGCTGGTATCGGTGGAGGCATTAGGCTCCTGCACCTTCATCGCCAGCGACAAGACCGGCACCCTGACGGTGAACGAACTCACCGCCCGCCACATGCTGCTGGCCGACGGCAGCGACTGGCGGGTGAGCGGCGCCGGCACCCTGCCCGAAGGCGAGGTGCGCGACGCCCACGGCAAACCACCCGACGCCGACAGTCTGCAGCGCCTGCGCGAGCTGGCACGCGCCGCGGTGCTGGCCAACGAAGGCTTCCTCGGCCACCGCGACGGCGACTGGGTGCACAACGGCGACGCCGTGGACGTGGCCCTGCTGGTACTCGGCCACAAGCTGGGGCTGGTGCAGCCGGAACTGGTCACCCACGCCCCGCCGCTGGGCGAGATCCCCTTCGAGCCGGAGAACCGCTACAGTGCCAGCCTCAACCGCATCGACGGCCGTGAGATCGCCTCCGTGAAGGGCGCACCGGAGCGCCTGCTGGACCTGTGCGACAGCATGCTCACCACCGAGGGCATCGTGCCCATCAACCGCGAACTGGTCACTGAGCATGCCGAAGCCCTGGCCGAGCACGGCTACCGCCTCATTGCTATCGCCAGCGGCGAGATCCAGCGCCGACCGGATGAGGAATTTGCCAGCGGCCACCTGCACGGCCTCACCCTGCTGGGACTGGTGGGCTTGGACGACCCACCGCGCGAAGGTGCCAAAGAAGCACTCACCGCCTGCCAGCGTGCCGGTATCCGTGTCGCCATGATCACCGGCGACCACCCCACCACCGCCTTTCACATCGCCCGCGACCTGGGCCTGGCCGCGGACGAAGCCGAGGTCACCACCGGCCCCGAACTGGCGCAGACACAGGAACAGGGCGAAGCGGCACTGGACACCCTGGTGGCGCGCACCCGCGTCTTCGCCCGCACCGAGCCGCACCAGAAGCTCGACATCGTGCAGTCCCTGCAACGCCTCGGCCACTTCACCGCCATGACCGGCGACGGCGCCAACGACGCCCCCGCCATCCGCGCCGCCCACGTCGGCGTGGCCATGGGCAAGAGCGGCACCGACGTAGCGCGCGAATCCGCCGACCTGATCATCACCGACGACCACTTCGCCTCCATCGTCGCCGGCGTCGAGGAAGGCCGCATCGCCTACGCCAACGTGCGCAAGGTCATCTTCCTGCTCATCTCCACCGGCGCCGCCGAGATCGTGCTGTTCATGCTCGCACTCTTGGCCGGCCTGCCGCTGCCGCTGCTGGCGGTGCAACTGCTGTGGCTGAACCTGGTCACCAACGGCATCCAGCACATCGCCCTGGCCTTCGAGCCCGGCGAAGGTGACGAACTGCGACGCCTGCCACGCGAGCCCAACGAGCCCATCTTCAACCGCCTGATGCTGGAACGGGTACTGCTCTCCGCGCTGGTTATCGGCGGCATCGGCTTCGCCGCCTACCAATGGTTCCTCGGCCAGGGCTGGTCCGTGGAACAGGCACGCAACGGCACCCTGCTGCTGCTGGTGCTGTTCGAAAACGTGCAGGTCTTCAATGCCCGCTCCGAGACCCGCTCCGTACTGCGCCACAACCTGCTGAGCAACCGTCTATTACTGGTTAGTGTTCTGGCCGCACAATCCGTGCACATCGGCGCCATGTACGTGCC
>CAZTPE010000436.1:0-1905 GCA_964614545.1 uncultured Ectothiorhodospiraceae bacterium | reverse complement strand
TGCACGACCTGAGACATAGGTGACGCTTTGTACCGGACACATGGGTAACACTTTTTCCTTTTGAAGGGGAAAGTGTTGATGCCGTGGAAAGAGAGTTCGGTAATGGAAGAACGTTTGAGATTTGTTGCTCGCTTGCTTGATGGCGAGGGCATGAGTGAGGTTTGTCGCGAGTTCGGCATCTCACGCAAGACCGGCTACAAGATTTACAATCGCTACAAGGAACAAGGTCTGGAAGCGCTGTGCGATCGATCGCGTCGCCCGGTTCGCTACGCCAACCAGTTGCCTCATCAGCTTGAGCAGATGATTGTGGGGTGCAAGAAGGAAAAGCCCCACTGGGGCGCACGCAAAATCCGCGAGTTGCTGGTGCGCCGGCTTAATGGCGATGTGCGTATTCCAGCCAGGTCGACGGTCCATGCGGTGCTGGATCGCCATGGTCTGGTCAAGCGGGGACGTCAGCGACGGCGCAACAAGGCGCAAGGCACACCTCTTTCAAGGGCCCTTTTGCCCAATGATCTGTGGTGCACGGATTACAAGGGAGAATTCAAGCTTGGCAACGGCCAATACTGTTACCCCTTGACGGTGACTGATCAGGTGTCTCGCACGATCCTGATGTGTGAAGCCCACGAATCCACCAAACAAGTCAATGGGTTCACCGCCTTTCAGCGGCTGTTTGAGGAACACGGGCTACCCGATGCCATTCGCAGCGACAATGGCTTGCCCTTTGCCTCACCCAATGGATTGTTCAACTTATCCAGGCTGTCTGTGTGGTGGCTCCGCCTGGGCATCAATATCGAGCGCATCAAGCCGGGCAATCCCCAGCAGAACGGTCGCCATGAACGCATGCATCTCACCCTGAAGAAGGAAACAACCAGACCGCCGGGCATGAACTCTCTGCAACAGCAGGCCCGTTTCGATGAATTCATCCATGAATTCAACAGTGAAAGACCGCATGAGGCGCTTGATATGAAGGTGCCCGATGAAGTCTACACTCCCTCAAACAGGTCATATCAGGGCCTGCCGGAGGTCGAATACCCCTTCCATGACCGCGACATCCTCGTCACATCCTGCGGGCGCATCTGCATGCACCGAAAGAAAATCAACATATCAACTGTAATGGCCGGTCAAAGGCTGGGAATAAAGGAGGTCGACGATGGAATTTGGCTGATAAGCTTCATGCAACATGATCTGGGATATATTGACCTGGAGCAAAGAACACTGCAAACAATCGACAACCCGTTCGGTGCGAGGTTGTTACCTATGTCTTAGGTACAATCTGTTACCCATGTCTCCGGGTCGGACCGCCAAAAAAATGGCGACCCCGACAGGATTCGAACCTGTGACCTACTGCTTAGAAGGCAGTTGCTCTATCCAGCTGAGCTACGGAGTCTGTTTTTGTTAGATCGTATTTACGTTCAGTGCGCAGTGAATGCAATCATCAAAATTTGGTGGTTTTCAAATTTAGTGGGTCCACGGCATGACGCGTTTGTAGGAAAAATTATCCGCATAGGCGACTTGTCTGCGTTTTGGCTGGTGCGGTGTTTGCACCTGATAGGCGATGCCTTCTTTTTCGCAGTACGCTATTGCCGCATCCTGCGAAGAGAACTTCAGTTTCACCTGCGAATTCATGTCGCGTGAAGAAGTGTACCCCATCATTGGCTCCACCGTGCGGGCGCTTTGAGGTTCAAATTCCAAAACCCATTGCCCGGTCTTGTTTTTGCCCGATTGCATTGCGGTTTTTGCCGGTGAATAAATGCGAGCCTGCATGAAAGCGCTCCATCGTTTAATCAATATATTTGCAGGTAAGGGGAAGGACGTGCGATTGGCAAGTCAAAATCTGCAAATTGAGAGTTTTTTCCAGGAATTTCGACTGAAAATGGTCGGAGCGAGAGGATTCGAACCTCCGAC
>CAZTPE010000435.1:0-1906 GCA_964614545.1 uncultured Ectothiorhodospiraceae bacterium | reverse complement strand
AACAGGTCGCTGTCGCGCGGCAGCAGGGTTCCCGGCGAGGTCTTGTATTTGAACAAGGCCAGGCTGAAATCACGCGGCTGAGGGTACATGCGTTTCGATGCGGGGCCGTCGTTGGTTCCCGTCTTCCCGTGGCAGACGGCGCAGCGTTGCTGGTAGAGGGTCAGGCCCATCAGGGCCGTTTTTGTTTCGCCCATCCCGGGCATATCCGGCGGCACTTGGCCCGCCGAGTCGGTGAGGAAGGTAATGATCTGCCAGACCTTGGTTTCATCCAGCCTTTTATGCGCGATGGGTGTGACCGGGGCCGGTGTCTCTGGCGCCTTCTTCTGTTCCAAACCACCGATGCCGATACGCCACAAGGCAAAGGCCGCCTGCAGCGGGCTCGGCGTGCCGGGTTCGCGGGAGCCAGCAGCCTGTACCGGCATCGTGCCATCCAGCCAGCCGCCGTGGCAGGCGAAGCAGCCATGGTAGTATCGTGCACGCCCCGCCTCGACGATCTCGTTGTAGAGGGTCCAGCCTTTCTCCCGATCCTTGGCTATCAGTGTCAGCGCCTCGTTACGCAGGGGGTTTTCCGCTGGCGAGAGGCTGAATGTACGGCCGAGGATGTTCAGGGCACCGGATGAGGCAGGATACACCTGACTCATCGTCACCTCCGGTACATCCATGGAAGGCCCGGTCATTTCATAGCTGGCGTAACCGGCCAGCACGGAGATGACGATCAAAATGGCCCAACGCGGGGCGGCCGGGATCTTCTGCCCTGTCATACGCTTGTTTGCTCCACTTGCTTGCAGCACTTGCGCGCCACAAAAATTGTTCCAATTTTCCGCTGAGCCGTGGGCGGTATTCCGCCATGGGGCCGCTGACTATACGTCGCCCCGGATAAACTGCACCTTAACCGCATATTTTAACAGCACCCGGGGCCTAGCCGAAACGGAGAGTTCAAGGACTTGCAAGCGGCGTGAACACCCTGTTCAATAACCGCCTCATCGAACGGCAAACCGGAAATCGCAAGGAACCCCCATGAAAAGAGCACTGCCCATCCTCTCCCTGTGTCTTGCCACCCTCCTGCCACTCAGCGCCGGCGCCTACGAGGTGGCACCGGTCGACAACGGTGGGCGCATCAACGGAAAGGTCACTTTCAAGGGTGCAGATCCTGCGCCCAAACAGTATACCGTCGCCAAGGACGCCGACACCTGCGGCAGCGGCACGCGCAGCATCGACTTCGTGCGCGTCAACAACGGCGCCCTCACCGATGCCGTGGTCTACCTGTACAAGGTCAAGGCCGGCAAGGACTTTCCCGCCGATATCGCCAACGCCGAGCTCGATCAAGAGAAATGTGCCTTCAAGCCCTTCCTCGGTGTGATGAAAAACGGCGACCAGCTGACGGTGAGGAATTCCGACCCGGTGCTGCACAACATCCACACTTATGAAATCATCGGCCGGGCCAAGAAGACCGTGTTCAACATCAGCCAGCCGGGGGACCTGAAGACCATCCGCAAGCAGGTCAGCCTGAAACGCGGCACCGCCATGAAGGTCGAGTGCGACGCCCACGACTTCATGCACAGCTTCACCTTCGTCGCCAAGAACCCCTACTTTGCCGTCGTCGCCGAAGACGGCAGCTTCAGCATCGACAACGTCCCCCCCGGCAGCTACAAGATCCGTGCATGGCACGGAACGTTGGGCGAGAAAAAGGGCACGGTGACGGTCAAAGCCGGCGGCACGGCCAACATCGATTTCATTTTCAAGGGTAAGTAGGACTGTCATACCCCCGAAAAAATATTCGCCACAGAGGCACAGAGTACACGGAGATACCCACATTCAATCTCTCCGGATTGGATTCCCCGCTGCTCGCCTAAAGCGCCTACTTTTGGTGCAGCGAAATAATTTCATTGCCCTGAACAATTGTAGG
>CAZTPE010000434.1:0-1912 GCA_964614545.1 uncultured Ectothiorhodospiraceae bacterium | reverse complement strand
CGGCGACGATTTTCGTTTCGGCAGGAAGCGCGCCGGTGATTTCGACATGCTCTGCACGGCGGGTCGGCAGCACGGTTTCGACGTGGTCAGCATGCACACCTTCAGTCTCGACAGCGAACGCGTCAGCAGCACCCGCGTGCGCGAGGCGCTGGGCGCGGGCGACCTGAATGCGGCGGAAAAACTGCTCGGGCGGCCCTATCGCATGAGTGGTCGTGTTGCTCACGGCGATGAAAAGGGCCGCACCATCGGTTTCCCCACCGCCAATATTCATCTGCACCGCAAGACCACGCCGCTGCGCGGTGTGTTTGCCGTGGAGTTGTACGGTATTCAGGGCGAGCCCCTGCCCGGCGTGGCCAACCTCGGCACGCGACCAACGGTGTGCGGTCTGCGCACCCTGCTGGAAGTGCATCTGTTCGATTTCGACCGCGATATCTACGGCGCCCATGTGCACGTGGAATTCCTCCACAAGCTGCGTGACGAGCAGCGTTTCGATTCCTTCGCTGCGCTGAAACAGCAGATTCTCCTCGATGCCGCACAGGCACGGGCCTTTTTGGCTGGCGATTCCTCCCTGTAAGCCTGTAAAATGGCGCGTTTCAGCGCCGATGTTGCACGCGTCATTTTTTATCCCCTTGAGAACACGCCCGTGACCGATTACAAAGCCACCCTGAACCTGCCCCAGACCGACTTCCCGATGCGCGGTAATCTGGCCAAGCGCGAGCCGGAAATGCTCAAACGCTGGCAGGAAATGAACATTTACGGTCGTCTGCGTGAGCAGGCTGCGGGGCGCGAAAAATTCATCCTGCACGACGGCCCGCCCTACGCCAACGGCGATATTCACATCGGCCACGCGGTCAATAAGGTGTTGAAGGACATTATCGTCAAGGCCAAGACCCTGAGCGGCTTCGATGCGCCTTACGTGCCCGGCTGGGACTGCCACGGCCTGCCCATCGAGCTGAACGTGGAAAAGAAGGTCGGCAAGGCGGGCGTGAAGGTGGATGCCACGACCTTTCGCCAGGCCTGTCGCGACTACGCACAAAAGCAGGTAGACGGTCAGCGCGAGGACTTCAAACGCCTCGGCGTGTTCGGCGACTGGGACCATCCCTACCTGACGATGGATTTCCAGTACGAGGCGGACATCATCCGCAGCCTCGGCCGCATCATCGAGGCCGGACATCTGCACAAGGGCGCCAAGCCCGTGCACTGGTGCACCGACTGTGGCTCGGCGCTGGCCGAGGCCGAGGTGGAATACGAGGACAAGACCTCCACCGCCATCGACGTGCGTTTCCCGGTGCTGGACGAGCCGGCCCTGTGGGCGCGCTGTCATCACGTCGAGGGACATACGGGCGAGGGACCGATCTCGGTGGTGATCTGGACCACCACACCGTGGACCCTGCCCGCCAACCAGGCCGTCGCCGTGCATCCCGAGCTGGACTACGCGGTGGTGCAGAGCGAAGGCGAGCACGGCCCGGAGCGGTTGATCCTCGCCGAGGCGCTGCTGAAGGATACGATGGCGCGCTACGAGCGCGATGACTACCGGGTTGTGGCCTACTGTCGCGGTGCCGACCTCGAGGGCCTGAAACTGGGCCATCCTTTCTACGAGCGCGAGGTGCCGGTGATCCTCGGTGATCACGTCACTACCGAATCTGGCACCGGCTGCGTGCACACCGCACCGGGCCACGGCCAGGAAGACTTCGTGGTCGGCCAGAAATACCACCTGCCGGTGCACAACCCGGTGGGCGGTAACGGCGTATTCCTGCCGGACACCGAGCTGTTCGCCGGCGAGCATGTGCTCAAGGCCAACCCGCATGTGGTGGAAGTGCTGCGCGCCAAGGGCACCCTGGTGCACGAGGTGGCGCTGCGCCACAGCTACCCGCATTGCTGGCGGCACAAGACGCCGATCATCTTCCGCGCC
>CAZTPE010000433.1:0-1916 GCA_964614545.1 uncultured Ectothiorhodospiraceae bacterium | reverse complement strand
GGCAGGCTGACGATGCCGGCGGCGGCCATGGCGTTGATGATGTGCATCATGCCGCTGCGCATGGACTCGCGGCGGATTTCGTCGATGGCCTCGGTGCGGGTCTGGCCCAGCATCAGGCGCTGTTCGATCACCGCGCGTTGCTGCCAGGCGGTCTGGGTCAGGCGGTCCAGGGCCAGGGCGATGCCGCTCATGGTGTTGCCGAGCATCATGCCGAGCAGGGGGATGGCGTATTGCGGTTCGTACCAGGGCTGGTTGCCGATCATGGTGAACAGGGCCAGCACGGTGACGGCAAACGACGAAATGAACATGGCGCCGGTGCCCAGGCCGTAGCCCCACCAGCCCTTCAGCCGCCGCTGCTGGCGGGCCATCACCTCGCGCCCGGCGGCCAGCAGCATCACCACTGCCATCAGGCTCACCCACAGCAGGCCGGTGGTGGCGAAGATCGTTTTCAGCACCAGGCCGATGAGCGATAACTGCACCACCATGCGCAGGGTGGCGATCAGCAGTGAGCGTTCCAGCCCCAGACGCATGTGCCAGCTCAAGGCGGCCAGAATCAGCACCAGCAATGCCGCCAGGCTGAGGTCGAAGACGCTCAGGGTAATCATTCTAGAAATCTCAATTGGATCATGCTTCACCTTCCCGCACGCCCTGCGGCGTCAGTTGATAATGCCGCGTCGCCACCCGCGCGGCCTGTGTGGCGCTGTGGCTGACCCACAGTGCGGCGGCGTTGTTCTCAAGTCGATATTCGGCCACCACCGTCTCCAGCGCTGTTGCGCTGGTCTCATCAAGACTGGCGGTGGGCTCGTCCAGCAGCAGCACGCGGGGCCGGTTCATCAGCGCCCGTGCCAGGGCCAGACGCTGCTTTTCGCCGCTGGACAGGCGGCTCACCTGCCAGCCCAGTGCGGCCTCGGAAAAACCCAGCCGGGCCAGCCAAGGGCAGTCTCCGGAGGGAAAGTGAGCGCCGACTTCATCCAGCCACCACTGGCTTTCCACCGGCAGCAGCGCCACCTGTTGACGCCACTGCGGGGCGGGGATTTGCTCGCAGGCCACGCCGTCCAGCCACACCTCGCCCTGGTGCGGGTCGAGATCGGCGATGGCGCGCAACAACAGGGATTTACCGCTGCCGGAGGGGCCACGCAGGCTGACGCATTCGCCCGCGTCGATGGACAGCTCGAAGGGGCCGCGCTGGTGGGTCATCAGTTGACTGACGCGCAACAAGGGATCGCTCACGGGCGGTCTTTCCAGTGCCACCATTTGAGCCGCTCGGGGTCGTGCACGCTGTTTTCGGCGAAGTAGACCGCGCAGCGGAACACATACAGCACGCAGCGATCCACCGGTCTGCCCGCCTGCTGGCACAGACGTTGATATAGTCGTTCGGGATTCTGCCCGCGCAGGGCCGCCACGGAGGTGATGCCCAGGCCGAGCAGATCAGCGGCCATGGCCGGGCCGACACCGGGGATGCGCTGCAGGTCTTTGAGGGCGGGGTCAGTCATTCGATTCTGCTCGGTTTCATGTAACGATCATGGATTCAGTGTGTCTCAGGGCATAGCTACTCCACCGCCATCCACGGAAAATACTATGCCCCTTCGTCTCGCTTACCGCCAGTTGTACGCCACCGTTCTGATCTTGCTCGGTCTGTCCGGTGCAGCCCTTGCAGAGACCCTGCCCATCGGCCAGTTCAGTGCCGGCGACCTGGGCGGCTGGGAGGAAAAGTCTTTCGTTGGCAATACCCGTTACGAAATCGTCGATACGGAACAGGGCAAGGCGCTGCACGCCCGCGCACAGGGCAGTGCCTCGGGCATGTTCAAGAAGGTGCGTATCGATCTCACCCGCACCCCCTGGCTGCACTGGTCGTGGCGGGTGGACAAGACGTTTGCCGGCAACGACGAGCGCAGCAAGGCCGGCGATGATTATCC
>CAZTPE010000432.1:0-1917 GCA_964614545.1 uncultured Ectothiorhodospiraceae bacterium | reverse complement strand
CGGTTCCTGCGCCAGACTCATGTCGACGCGGTAGTGCCTGGCGAACCAGCGCATGAACCAGCGTCGCATGAGGGGGTTGGTGCTGCGGGTAAGAGCGTGCATGACACGCGACAGGGCGTGCGTGGGGAGCAGGTACTGCGGCCAGGCCTTGAGATAGTCACTCAGGCTCGGGGACTGTTCGGGACCTTGATTCATGGTGTTGCCTTAGTGGTCGTGCTGGTGCTTGTTCATGTCCCCATGTGATTCTTTGTGCATCTCCATCGAGTGATCCGGGTCGTGATGGTGTTTCATGTCATGGGCCGCGCCGCGACGGACGTCGGCGCTGACGGCCAGTGATGAACCATCCGCAAAGTGCAGGGTGAGGTCGACCTTGTCGCCGCTCTTCAATGGCGCAAGCGGGTTGATCAGCATGATGTGTAGACTGCCCGGCTCGAAGCTGACCTTGCCGTGGGCGGGAATCATGATTTTCATCACTCGGGCCATGGTCGCCATGCCATCCTTTTCTTCCGAACGGTGCAGTTCGATGCGCTTGAAGGCCGGCGATTCTACGGACACCAGGGTGCGCATCTTGTCGCCATGATTGTGCAACTGCAGATAGGCGGCCAGCACCCTGGCCGTGGGCGGCGCCTCACGCACCCAGGGGTCGTGGGCCTCGATGCCGTGCATGGATGAGGCCCAGGCGCTGCTGGCGAGGAAGAACAGGGTAAGGAGGATGGCTAACGGTTTCATGACGTTCCTTTTTCTGACGGTCTTTTGGGCGTGTTATAACGAAGGGGCCTTGTATTGCCGGCGGATCTCAAGAAATTGCTGGCGGACGTTCTGTGCATGGTGCGGTGCTTTGATGCGCGCATGATAGCGGACCTGCGGGTCAATCAACAGAATTGCGCTGGCGTGGTCCACGTTGTAGGCCTCATCGCTGCCGGCGCCGCGCCGGAACTGGATGTCCATTTGCCGGGCCAGGGCCGTCAGCTGCTCGGTGTCACCGGTGACGCCGATGAAGGCCGGGTTGAAATAGCCCGTGTAGGCCGCCAGCGTATCTGGCGTATCCCGCGCCGGATCGACGGAGACGAAGATGAACTGGGTGTCGTCCAGCACCCCGGGCTCCTGCGCCAGCAGCTCGTAGGCCCGTGCCAGCTCTGCGAGGGTGGCGGGGCAGATGTCCGGGCAGTGGGTATAGCCGAAAAACAGCAGGCTCCACTTGCCGCGCAGATCGTCGTTGCCGAGCAGGGGGACGCCGTTGTAGGCGAGGCGGAAGGGCTGCAGGGGGCGGGGCACCTGCAGTTGGGCGGCCGCGCTGCTGTCCACTGTGGGCGTGCTGCTGCGGCTGATCAGCGCGCCGGCAACGATGCCCAGCACCAGCAGCAGCAAAGCGACGGCGATTTTCTTCATCCACGGGTTGGGGGCGTGCGTGTTCGGCATCGCCGCATTATCGCATGCCGGCGTTTCGAGCGGGTGCGGCAAAATGTCCCGCCATCGACGAAAAGCCGACGAAAAATAGAGGTGTCCCCCAGTCCCGCCCGTTATACTGTGCGGTCTTTGTCACAATGCTTTTCGAGAACGGTACTTTACATGTCGTCAGCCAATCAAACCCCTCACACCAACGGAGATGGCTTTGCCCACGATGCGCCCCAGATCACCGGCATCTTGCTGGCCAACCTGGGTACGCCGGACGAACCCACCCCCGAGGCGCTACGCCGCTATCTGGGCGAATTCCTCTGGGATCCGCGCATCGTCGACATGCCGCGCCCGCTCTGGTGGCTGATCCTGCATGGCGTCATCCTGCGCGTCCGCCCCAGGCGCTCCGCTGCCGCCTACCGCGAGATATGGACCGAGCAGGGCTCGCCGCTGATGCAGATCTCCCGCCAGCAGACCGAGAGCCTGCGCCGCGCCCTGCAGCAGCGCCTGCCGGGACCGGTG
>CAZTPE010000431.1:0-1920 GCA_964614545.1 uncultured Ectothiorhodospiraceae bacterium | reverse complement strand
GCTGAGGACTTGGTGGACCTGCTGGGGTAGGGGGTCCATCTACCATCTTTATGGAACGATTCGCGACCTATGCGCGGGAAAGGCAACTTCCGCTGCGCGCTCATCGGGCGGCACAAGCAATCATGCAGTGTCGCACGCCGGCGATGGGCGGACACGAACAAGGTTGTCCCGAAGGCCACCACACACGGATTCAATATCACTCCTGCAAGCACCGCAGCTGCCCGCGCTGTGCATCACTGGCCGAGGGAACCGCCATCCCAATAATCGCCAGCGAGCCTACCGAGCCCTGTTTCGCGCCCACATGGAGCCAACGTTGATCGACGAGATTCGTAAGCGGCGTGACATCACTCCTGGAAAGTCGGGGCGGCCACGGCAAACGACTGATTTAAAGGACCCGAAACCGTGGTCTGTCCCCGGTTTCCTGCCCACAATGAAGACAGAGGCGCAGCCCAGATATCGTCACCCAACGGCATCGTCTCGTTGCCATCGTATAGCAGTACGCCCATTTTGAACTGATCACGTGCCATGTTGGCGAGTTTTCTCAATCCACGCAGATCGCTCTGTTGAACGGTAGCAGAGGCTTTCACCTCGACGCCGACCAGTTGTCCGGCCGTGTTCTCGATTACTACGTCAACCTCAAACTTGTCGGCATCCCGGTAGTACATCAGCCGATAATCATCGTCTGCCGTTGTCGTATGCTTGAGCAGTTCACCGAACACAAAGCTCTCCAGAATATTACCGTAACGGGTCTTGTCCAACTGAGCGTCTTTGTGGCTGATATCGATGAGCATGGTCAATAAGCCGGAATCAATGAACTGAAGTTTGGGCGTCTTAACCACACGATTCAGGCGATTGCGCGCCCATGCATCGATGCGTTTAAGCAGATACATTTGCTCAAAGACGCCGACATAGCGAGACACCGTTTTGCCATCCAGGCCGACCTGTCCGCCCAGCTTGGTGTAGTTGCACATCTGGCCAGCGGTTTGTGCCAAAGCGCGAAGAAAGCGTGGCAACTGATCGAGTTTGTCAATGTCAGCCACGTCGCGGACGTCACGCTGAATGATGGCATCAATGTATTGTCGAGCCCACGCCACACGGCGTTTGACCGTTGGCCGTGAAATTGCTTCCGGGTAGCCGCCGCGTAGCACGCGTTCGACCAATTCATTGCCCAGTATGGGTGGATCTGCTGTCAGAATCCGTCCTGCAAAAATGCTGTCAATCCAGTTCGCCGGCCTGTCCTCGATTTCGCTCTGTGACAAGGGCAGCAGCAACAAGGTTTCCATGCGCCCGGCCAATGAATCGGCTACGGTAGGCAACGCCATCAGATTGGCTGAGCCGGTAAGCAGAAATCGCCCGGGGCGACGGTCCTCATCCACGCTTTTTTTGATAGCCAAGAGCAACTGGGGTGCCCGCTGGATCTCATCTATCACCGCGCGATCCAGGTTGCGAATCATGCCGATGGGATCTTCGCGCGCTGATAGCAGTGTCAGTTCATCGTCCAGGGTCAGATAGCGCAGCCCCCGCTCCGTGAATTGGCGCACAAGAGTTGTTTTTCCGGCCTGGCGCGGTCCCGCAAGCAGAACCACGGGCGTGTCCAGTAAAGCTTCATCAATGCGCGGTTCAATCCAACGGGGGTACAGGGTAGGTGTATGCATGGGAGTAAAGTATCGTAAATCAGGGAATTTAGCAACGTAAATTACGGAATATATGGACGATAAATTTGGAATATAATGAGCAGGGTGTGAGTGAACCGTTTCCAAACGGGAGAAGGGGCCATTCCCGACTAAAGTGGACTCCGGATTTCAGACAATGGTTTAAGCGGTCATCCGGCACTGAGGATACGCGAGATGAGTGAGATCAGGAAGCGCAAGGTTCACAGCCCTGAGTTCAAGGCGAAGGTTGGGCTGGAGGCCCTGAAGG
>CAZTPE010000430.1:0-1927 GCA_964614545.1 uncultured Ectothiorhodospiraceae bacterium | reverse complement strand
CCTCTTTCGATACCTCTTTCAATAATAATGCCGACATCACCGGCATAACGCACCGCACCCTTTTTATTCACCCGCAGGCGCACCCACTCCACGTCAAATTCAGTGAGCACGATCTCGGCCACCCGCTCGGCCAGGGTTTCGACCAACTGAAAATCGCTGTCGCCGACGAATTCGATCAGGCGCTTGGCCACGGCCTTGTAGTTGAGGGTATCTTCGATGGCATCGCTGGCGGCGGCGCGGCGGATATCGGCGCCCATGTCCAGATCGAGGATAATCGACTGTTTTTCCTTGCGCTCCCAGTCGTAGATGCCAATGATGGTTTCGATGGTTAGATCGTGTAGAAAAATGATGTCCATGCCGTATTCGTTTTAGGGTTAAGGGATGATTTGGGGCCTATAACGGGCTTCAAAATTTCCTGGGGACTATAGCGGTTTGCCCTGAGCCGTACCAGCACGGGATAATGAACTCATGATCGACATCGCACTGATTCTCGGCGCCTATCTCGCCGGCTCACTCTCCGCCGCCATTATCACCTGCCGCCTGATGGGTCTGCCGGATCCACGCAGTCAGGGCTCGGGCAATCCTGGCGCCACCAACGTGATGCGCGTGGGCGGCAAGAAACCGGCCGCCATCACCCTTGCCGGCGATGCCATCAAGGGCCTGTTGCCGGTACTGCTGGCGCAGGCACTGGAGGTCTCCAATCAGACCCTGGCATTGACTGCACTGGCCGCCTTCCTCGGCCATCTGTATCCACTGTTTTTCGGTTTCAAGGGCGGCAAGGGTGTCGCCACCGCCTTCGGTACGCTGACCGCCCTGGCCTGGCCGGTGGCGCTGTGCCTGCTGGGTGTATGGCTGTTGATGGCCAAGGTATTCCACATTTCATCGCTGGCGGCGCTCACGGCAGCGGCCCTGTCACCACTGTTCATGTGGTGGCTGCGGCCAGAACCGGAACTGATCGGTGTCTCGGCGGTGATCAGCGTGATGCTGATCTGGCGGCATCGCAGCAATATCCGCCAACTGCTGGACGGCACGGAAAAATAACCGCCAGCCGTCACGTTCAACACTAGGTTCAAGCCGCCCACTGCAGCGCCCGATACCATGGTTGAGAGCACAGGTTTTGGAGGTGTGTATGCGCGATATCGAACTGCAACCCACGGCCGCCGCCCATTGGCACGCACTGGTATGCGAGGCGGAGCAAAAGGCACAGCACGAACTAGGCGAAGACGTGCAGAGTTATCTGGTATTTCTGCTGCAGCGTTTTCTCAGCAAGCCGGAGATCGCCTCGCGTATCCTCGCCCTCGACTATCTGACCGGCCTGCTCTCAACGGGCCATCAACAGCATGACAAGCTGCGCGACGTGGGCGACATCTGTCTGCTGTTCGCCGGGCTCTACCCGCAGCGGGCCAGACGCCGGCGTGTCTCCGCCAATTATTACGTCGACCTCGGTATCGGTGCTTACCAGCAGCTGCACAGTGCCACCAGCCATTCCCTCGGCCGCCTGTACGCACAACTCAGCGAACGCTTTGTGCCGGCCATGGACGTATTGCAGACCATGCGCGACCTGGGTGCAGACGAGCCTGCCCTTGACCCACTGACCGCCTTCGAGCTGTGGGAGGCCACGAACAGCCAGCGTGCCCGCGACACCCTCACCGACATCAGCAGCAGCACCCTGGTACGCCCCAACGACGGCCAGCGGCATCACTAACCGACTGTAGGAGCGGCCCCTCGGGCCACGATGGATTTTCACACCATGTCATCGCGGCCTGAGGGACCGCTCCTACGAAGCCTGCACACCATCTGTTAATCACACCGGGCCCCATGCCCGGCACCCTGTTTTGAGCTACAATTGCCGGCCCGCAGCTATTCATCAACCGGCACACCATGTCCAGACAACGCAAGGCCCTCTCCCTCATTTCCGGTGGACTCG
>CAZTPE010000429.1:0-1939 GCA_964614545.1 uncultured Ectothiorhodospiraceae bacterium | reverse complement strand
ATCAGCGTCAGCTTGGCCTCTTCCTTGCCCAGCTTGTAGCTGTCGGTATCGAAGAACATATCGATAATGTCTTCGTTGCTATAACCCAGGGCATGCAGAACCACCGTGGCCGGCAATTTGCGGCGACGGTCGATGCGCACAAACACCGCATCCTTGGGATCGAATTCAAAGTCCAGCCAGGAACCCCGGTAGGGGATCACCTGCGCGTGGTAAAGCAGTTTGCCGGAGGAGTGGGTCTTGCCCTTGTCGTGATCGAAGAACACACCCGGCGAACGGTGCAACTGGGAGACGATAACGCGCTCGGTACCGTTGATGACAAAGGTACCGTTGTCGGTCATCAAGGGCACTTCGCCCATGTAGATCTCTTGTTCCTTGATATCCTTGACCGGCTTCGGATTGGCCTTGGAGTCCTTATCATAAATGATCAGGCGAACCGTCACGCGCAGGGGCGCCGCGTAAGACATGCCACGCAGCTGACATTCCTTGACCGTAAAGGTCGGCGTGCCGAGGCGATAGTCGACATATTCGAGGGCCGCATTGCCAGAATAACTGACAATAGGGAATACGCTCTTCAGCGCGCCATTGAGTCCGTAGTCGCCCTTGTTCTCACGGGTAACGCCGGATTGCAGAAACTTGCGGTAAGATTCCAGCTGGATAGCGAGCAGGTATGGCACATCCATAACGCTCGGAAATTTACCGAAATCCTTACGGATACGCTTCTTTTCAGTGAAGGAGTAGCCCATCTGAGTTCCTCTATAGTCCACGACTCTCGTCAATTGCCATGCCGGCAACAACAAATCCCCCGCAGTAGCGGCAAAAGGCCGGTGACGAAACAGTCACCAGCCCCCACCGATACCGAGAGGTCTGCCCGGGACGCAATGCCCGGGCCTCTACGCTCTGCTTACTTGAGTTCGACAGCAGCGCCAGCCTCTTCAAGCTGCTTCTTAACTTCTTCAGCCTCGTCCTTGGAAACGCCTTCCTTGACAGAAACAGGGGCGCTTTCAACCAGGCCTTTGGCTTCTTTCAAGCCCAGACCGGTGATGCCGCGAACGGCCTTGATGACAGAAACCTTGTTGTCACCGAAGCTGGTCATGACCACGTCGAATTCGGTCTGCTCGGCAGCGGCGCCACCGGCATCACCAGCGGCAGGGGCAGCAACGGCCACGGCGGCAGCGGCAGCGGAAACACCAAACTTCTCTTCCATTGCCTCAACCAGGTCGACAACTTCCATCACACTCATGCTGGCGATGGTTTCCAGGATATCTTCTTTGCTAACAGCCATTGGAATAACTCCTAATTAACTTTTTACATGCCGACCGCCAACGCGGTGCGACAGAACATTTTTTCAACGCTCGGGTTTTCACGCCCGGGATTACGCGGCCTCTTTCTGCTCGCGAATCGCAGCCACGGTGCGAACCAGCTTGCCGGGGACCTCGTTGAGGGTGCGGGCCAATTTCTCGACCGGCGCCTTCATCACCGACATCAACATACTGATCGCCTGGTCCTTGGTTGGCATGTCGGCGAGACGCTTGATATCACCCGCCTCAAGCAACTTGCCGCCGATGGAAACCAGCCTCACCACCAGCTTGTCATTTTCCTTGGAAAACTCGGAAATGACACGCGCGGCAGCGCCAGGATCATCCTGGGAGAAAGCCAATACCAACGGACCCACCAAGCCGTCGTTCATGCATTCGAAGTCAGTACCTTCCAATGCGCGACGGGCCAGGGTGTTTTTCACCACACGCAGATAGACATTCTGCTCACGCGCCTTGACGCGAAGCTCGGTCATGTCCGTCACCGACAGCCCGTTATACTCGGCGGCGATGGCGGAATGCGCGACAGCTGCGACCTCGGCAACTTCGGCGACCACTGTTTTCTTCTGATCAAGATTCAGAGCCACTGAAAAACCTCCAGTCGTTTACATTTCGAACACTTGCGC
>CAZTPE010000428.1:0-1942 GCA_964614545.1 uncultured Ectothiorhodospiraceae bacterium | reverse complement strand
CCGGTATTTTCTCCCGTCACGGCTCCCGGAACAGAAAACAGACGGTAGTCGGCGGCTTCGGCATCGAGGCTCAGGCTGGTGGCCACCAGCGCGCCGACATTGATCACCGAGCCGGCGCCGAAGACAAGGCCGTTGGGGTTCATCAGGAACACCCGGCCATTGGCCTCTATACGGCCGAAGATCTCACTGGGTTTCTGGTCAAAGATACGGTTCAGCGCCGCCGCGTCACGCCCCGGCTGGACGAAACGGACCGTCTCCTGCGGCGCCACGTCAAAGCTCTGCCAGTCGATGGAAAGGGTGTTGGAGGTCTGGTTGATCTGCGTGGTGTTCGGCCCGGTCTGCTGGATGCTGCCGCTGCCGGCGGTGATGCGGCCGCCCTCAGGGGCGGCCTGCGCGGCGCCGGCAGCCAGGGCCAACGCCAGCACGGCAGCACGGAACCGTCCCGTAGGGTGGGCACCGCCCACCGTGAACGACGCCTGTGCCTGCCCCTGGTGGGCGATGCCCACCCTACTCGGCTGTCCCTTTATCCCATCACTCATGTCGTTTCGTCTCGCATACACTTACTTTGTGCGCACGGCGCACAACTACCCCTGCCCGTCGCCTGTGCCGTGCACACATCTCTTTCATCGGCGTCTCAAAGCGCATAATTGAATTCGAAGAAATACTGCGGATCGCGCCCGTTGGAGGCCGTTTCGTCGCCAACGGGGGTGGCGATTTCCAGGCGCATGGAGAAGGCGCCGGTATAGAGGCGCACCCCGCCGCCCACGCCGTGCAGGCTGACGTTCTCGCGATCGCTGGCCAGCGGGTCGTTGAGCCAGCCCTGGGCGGTATCCGCGAACAGCACGAACTGCAGGATCTCGCCCCAGCGCTTGCCGGCGAAGGCCGGCCATTGGGTGAAGCCCGGCGCCCGTAGCAGCCATTCCAGGGACAGCGAATACCCCGTGTCGGCCAGGTATTCGGCATTGGTATAGGCGCGCACACTGCCCGGCCCGCCCATGGAGAACTGCTCGATGGAGGTCAGCAGGTCGGCCGAATACTGCCCGCGCGTGACCAGGCGCAGGCTGTGGGTCCGGCCGATGTCGTACCAGTACTGATAGTCGGCGAACAGCTTGCTGAACTGGCTACTGGCGTATTGGCCGGAACCACCACGGCGATTGGCGGTGGCATTATCCGGGTCGTCGCTGCCGACCATGGAGCCGAGGATGCCCTCCAGCCCCTGACTGAGCTGCAGCCAGCCGGACTGGTAGCTGCGGCCATCCGCACTGCGCCGGTCGAAGCCGAGTTCGGCGGAAAATACCGACAGCTCGTCGGCGGTATCGCGACCCTCGGCCACATCCAGGGTCACGGACTTGCGCCCAAAGCGCAGCACACCGTGGCTGTTCCAGCGCTGGCCGCGGACGAACTGGCGGCGCCAGTAGAGATCCACCACCTGGGTGGTGCCGGTGAGGCCGAAGGGTTCGAGGATGCCGCCCATGTCGTAGGCATTATCGAGATAACTGACACCAAAGATATTACGCGGGCCGAAGGCGGAACGCTCGTAGCCGAGGCCGCCATAAAGGCCGTTGTCCGGCTGGAAGGTGCGGGAGATGTGGGCGAACAGGCGGTCCTGCGCCTTGAAGGGGTTGTTGATGACCAAGTCGGCGCGGGTGCGGTATTCGCCGGTGTACTGCGAGCCGTAGTTGTCGGCGTGCAGGCGGGCCTCGACGCGTCGTTCCTCCAGCACGGAGATCACCAAGTCGGTAGTGCCGGGCTCGCTGCCGGGACGGAACACGCCGAAGCTGCGCAGGCCGGGGTAGTCGGACAGCAACAGCAGGGCCTCTTCGACCCGCTGCTGAGCTACCGGCTGACCGACCTGCGCGGCAAAGGGTCGGGTGAGCTGCGCCACGGTGTAGCGCTGCGGTTTTTCCACCTGCACCTGACCGAGCCGCCCCTCGACCACGCG
>CAZTPE010000427.1:0-1947 GCA_964614545.1 uncultured Ectothiorhodospiraceae bacterium | reverse complement strand
CCGGCACCGGTGAGAAACCACTCGCGCTCGGCGCTATCGCGCAGCATCTGGTTTTCCTGCTGCACCAGCTCGTGCTCGTTTTCCAGATCCAGCAGTTCCTTCTTCAGCCGGGTGTTTTCATTTTTCAGTTGCAGGGGTTTGGCGGCGACGCGACGCAGTCGGTCGAGCTCTTCGTTGAGCTTCTCATCTTCCTTTTTCAGCTTGGCGTACTGTTTGCTGATGTCGCCCTCTTTGCTGCTGGTGGCCGTCAGCTCTTCCTTTAGGCGGGCATTTTCCGTTTCCAGCTCGGCAACTTTTTTCTGTGTCGCCGCCAGGCGGTGTTTGGCAATGGGGGTCGAGGTCAGGTACTGGTTCAGCACCCAGCCCTCGGTGCCGTCTGCGAGACGCACCCGGCTGTGTTTGTCGCCCGTTTCCAGCACCTCCATCTTTGTGCCGCTGGGCAGGGTGCGGAGTATCTGGTGTTGGTTGGACTGTCCTGAGCGCAGGGTGATGACAATCTGATCGACGACATATTTTGTTTCTGCAAAGACGCTGCCGCCCAACAGTAATAGGCACAAGGCAAAGAGCAATTTTCTGGTCATGGTTTGGGGTACCAACTTACTGGTGAAATATTAAGGTCGCTGACACTGGTGTGGGCCGGGGTCATGATGGCGTTTGTGACCTTGCTTGCACATTGGGTTGCGATCCACGATGCTTGATGCTATTTAGAGAACGCGGGAGGCAGCGGCGATAATACTCTATCGTCATGACGGACTCAAAAGTCCGGCCGGTGAAAAACCAGGTGCCGTCCATAATGACTATCGGCTGTTACAGGTTCCCGGGCAGAATTGACCTGATTGGCAGGCTTGATGTACTTTTGCGCCTAGTACTCCGTCAAGGTAGTATCGACGGGCTCAGCTTGTCTGTCTGCGTTCACGGCACCAACAGTAGGCGCTTTAGGCGAGGCGTTTTTTCGAAGACTTGGTGGGCCCAAATCGAGAAAAAGCAACGCAGTCCGTGGGCGCAGACAGACAAGCCCCCCCGGGCGCCACAGGGAAGCCGTCCTGCGGTGTTGCGTTTTCTTGACGTAGGCCCACTATGCCTTCGAAAGCGCGCCTTGCAGGACAACTTCCCTGTAGCGCTGAACCCGTCGATACTACCTTGACGGAGTACGTGAGGGGGGCGCGACATTTCTGGCGGTTGATATCCAGTCGGCGTCGCGGCAACGGAAGATTCCAATTACAGCGAAAAGGTATTGTTCCATGACAAAAAGAAGCGGAATAGTTGTACTGCTCATTGCCTTGATGATGGGTGTGGGGGGAGTTTACGCAGCGGAAAAGAACATCGCCGGCAGTATGCGCGATGGCGAGGGTGATCCCAAAGCCGGACAGGAAAAGGCCGAGATGTGTGGCGGTTGTCACGGTGCCGATGGTATGAGCATCGACCCCGCCTTCCCGCATCTGGCGGGGCAGTATGCAGGTTATATCTACAAGCAGACGTTGGATTTTCAGCTGGGCAACCGCGGCGACGATACCATGAGTGCCATGGCTAGCATGGTTAGCGATAGCCAGGATCTGAAGGATATCTCTGCTTATTATGCCAGCCTGAAGATGATGAAGGGTGCGCCGGGTGATGCCAAGCTGGCCAAGAAAGGCGAGAAGCTATACCTGAGCGGCAACAAGAAGCTGGGTGATTTTGCTGCCTGCATCCGTTGCCATGGCGAGAAGGGCAAGGGCCTGGACAAGAAGAACGCGCTGTTCCCCGTGGTCGGTGGGCAGACCAAGGACTACCTGATCAAGCAACTCCAGGACTTCAAGTCCGGTGCCCGCAGCAATGACCCGGCCAGCATGATGGCCGTGGTGGCGCAGGGTATGACCGACGAGGAAATCACCGCTGTGTCGGAGTACCTGTCCGGCCTCTGAGGCAGGTAGTCGTGACGACTGCTAAACGCGCCCTGGTTATCAGGGG
>CAZTPE010000426.1:0-1954 GCA_964614545.1 uncultured Ectothiorhodospiraceae bacterium | reverse complement strand
ACCGTGTCGAAGGCGCCTTTGCCGGCGTGTATTCGGTGATGGGAACCACCAACGGTTGCACAGAAGAAGACTGACATGAAATATCTCGACGAAGGGACCGGCATGCGTGATGCCGACAGCGGTGACGACGAAACGGTCTCCGTGGAAAAGCTGCAGCAGGAACTGGCCGTGGCACAGCAGGCGCTGACCGAACTGCCCGCTGGTTATGCGCCCACGCAAAAGGCCGAAATACAGAACCGCATTGCGGAAATTTTCATCGATCTGCACCAGACTGAAGAGGCCTTTGATACCGCCCGTGAGGCCTTTGACACCTTTGCCGCGGCAGAGCAATGGGAAGGGGCCGTGCATGCCTGCAACATCATGTTCATGGCCGACCAGCCTGATTCGCTGGCGGCGCTGGGGCAGGGGGTGTGGCTGGCGGTGACTTTCCCTATCGATCCCGAACTGAGTGTGGCCGTGTTACAGCACATTATCGATGAAACACCGACGGACTCCGACGGTGCCGCGGTGGCCGCTGCAGTGGCGCACTATGTGGTGGATCTGCGTGCCAAGGATAAGCAGCGGGACAACCTGATGCTGTTCACCAATCACATGATGGGCACCGTCGCGCGTCGTCACAGTGATGTGCAAAAACAGGAGCAGTTCGACTTTTGGATGGAAAAAATGGAACTGACGGAACCGGCCAAGTTCCTGCCGCGTCTGCGTAACGTGGTCGATGTGTTGGTACAGGAAGACTGGTGGATCGACCGTGAGGCTATCTGGGCCACATTGCCGGATCAATAAGTGGATCAACAACCGAACGCTAAACAAAACTGCAAACAGAGCTATGTACTGGGAAGAAGATAAAGACAGCGAGCCGCCCGAAGTGGGTGATGCCGTCATCGATCTCGTTTTCGGCACCGATTGCCGTTGTCTGCCGGTGGATCATGCCTATGATCTGTCGCAGGCGATACAGCACGTATTGCCCTGGTTGCCTGACGAGCCGAGTGTCGGCATGCACACCATTCATGGTGCTGCGTCCGGCAATGGCTGGGTGCGGCCGCAGGCACCGGATGACTTATTGCAGTTATCCCGGCGCACCAAGTTCACCCTGCGGGTGCCGAAACATCGCATCGGGGATGCCATGGAACTGCAGGGGAAAACGTTGGATGTGGGTGGCTATCCACTGGTGCTGAAGAGCGCGACACAGCGGCCGCTAAGTGTGTTGACGACCTTGTTTGCACGCTACCTGGCCATGGAGCGGGATCTTGACGATGAAGAGCAGTTGTTAAACTGGGCGGCCAGCCAACTGCAGCAACTGAATATCCATCCGCGCAAGTTGCTGTGTGGCACCCTGCATCTCATCAAAACCCCCATGGGTGATGTACAGACCCGGAGTCTGATGATTGCAGACCTGGACTATGACGAGTCCCTGCGATTGCAGGAGCAGGGGCTGGGGCCGCACAGAATGCTGGGCTGTGGCCTGTTTATTCCTCACAAGGGAATCCAGGCCCTGGACACTGACTAACGACAATTTGTTTTTAGAGAGCTATTGAACGGTTGTTTTATGTATTAAAAGGCACTACTCGTAATTTAAGGAGGAAGCAATGGCAATAGAATTCAACGGCAAGACCATCGAGACCACCGCGACGGGTTATTTGGTCAACCTTGACGACTGGAGCAAGGAACTGGCCGAGGAGATGGCCCGTTCGGATGGGGTGGGTGAGTTGACCCAGAAACACTGGGATCTAATTGAATATCTGCGTGACGAATATATCAACAACGGCCAGAACCAGCCCAACACACGCAACATCGTCAAGGCCATGTCGGCCAAGTGGAACGAGAAGCTGGGCCAGAAGGACGTCTATGAACTGTTTCCCAAAGACCCCAGCAAACAGGGTGGGCGCATTGCCGGCCTGCCGGAGTCACGCCGCAAGGGTGGTTACTGAGGCGTAGCTGGCTGTTAGCTGATCAA
>CAZTPE010000425.1:0-1972 GCA_964614545.1 uncultured Ectothiorhodospiraceae bacterium | reverse complement strand
CAATCAGCCCGGACACGAACCAGCCCGCCGGGTGCTTCCAGCACCATCTCGGTCACAGGTTCTTGCATCGTCACAATGCCACTTTCCAGAAGCACCGTGGACACACAGATCGAGTTGGACCCGGACATTGGCGGTGTATCTTCCGGCTCCATGATGATGAAAGCGGCATCAGCATCGGGATGTTTGGGTGGCACAAGCAGGTTTACATGGCGGAATACCCCGCCGCGAGGCTCATTGAGCAGAAAATTGCGCAAGGTTTCATCCGTGGCAATATGGTTTCTCTGCTCCCACAACGTGTCGCCGGGGGGCGCAGCAACGCCACCGACAATGACGTCGCCGACTTCACCTTCAGCGTGGCAGGAAATAACGTGAATTATCTTGGAACTGCGCATGGAAAACCTCAGGTATAATTCGCCACAGGATCGCCGGGCATGGTCATGCCGGAGCCGGGTGCACTAAAGAATTTGTTCGGGGCGTGAATTTTGATCATTGGTTCCACCTTTTTTCAAGACGCGCAGCATAGAGCGATATAGGATAAGACCGGGCAAAAAAAATACGCGTAATAAACAATTTATCCGGGAGACAACTATGCGGTTTGAAGGAATTTATACACCAATTATCACTCCGTTCCACCAGGACGGTTCAATTGACTGGGATGGCTATGCCGAGGTTATCGACTGGCAGTTAGAAAACGGTGTAACGGGGATTATAGTCGGCGGATCGACCGGTGAATTCTATGCCCTGTCGAAGGAAGAACGCATTGAGCAGTTCAGGTTCGCAGCCAAACGCATTGGTGACAGCGCTGAGCTGATGGCTGGCGTCAATGACATCCGGGTGGATGAATGCCTGGAGATCACGGCAGCGGCGCGCGACGCTGGTGCGCAATCGCTTCTGGTCGCAGCTCCACCTTATTCGATCCCATCGGAGGCTGAACTGGCTCATCACGTGCTCAAAATTGCTGACACATCCGGCCTGCCAATCATGCTTTATAATTACCCCGGACGTGTTGTTGTGGAGATGGGTGAAGAATTTCTCAACATCGTCTCACACAACCCGCAGATCGCCGGTATCAAGGAATCGAGCGGTGATTACACCCGCCTGCCGTACCTCTCAACCAACTATCCTGGCATAGAGCTGGTTGTGGGTGGTGAGGAGCAGGTTCTGGAATTTGCCGCCTGGGGTGCAAAGGCCTGGGTTTGTGCCAGCGCCAATATATTCCCTTCTGAATGTGTGAAGTTTATGGACATTGTTGGCAAACAGGGGGATTTTAGCCGCGGAAAACGTCTGATGAGCGCGTTTATTCCGCTCATGAATACCCTCGAACAGGGTGGAAAGTTCCTGCCCTGCGTAAAGCTGGGCTGCGAGCTGCAAGGCCGCCCCGGCGGCATAGTGCGCCCACCGCTCCTGCCTCTGGAAGATGCATTGCGCGAGAAAATGACCGAAATTATTGCATCTACACGCGACAAGGTGAATGTGATCTTGGACGAAAAAGGTTGAGCGCAGAGCTGAACATTTGAAAAAATGAGATTACATCACCGCTCCTTTTTGCAACTATAAGCTATCTGGATTGGGAGGACGTCATGCGCTGGAAAAAAACGGTCACGATGATCGAGGCCCATGCCGAAGGTGAAGTTGGCCGCATTGTCACCGGCGGTGTTCTGGACGTTCCCGGCGCGACCATGCTGGAGAAGATGAACCACATCAATCAGGTCGACGACAGTTTGCGCCGGTTTTTGGTAAACGAGCCACGCGGCTGTGCCCAGATGAGTACCAATCTGCTGTTCAGGCCCACCCATCAAGACGCAGATGCCGCCTACCTGATTTTGCAGGCCGACAAGGCGCACGCGATGTCGGGATCAAACAGCATCTGTGTGGTGACGGTGTTGCTGGAAACCGGGATGGTCGAGATGATCGAGCCGGAAACCATCGTCACGCTTGAAACACCGGCGGGACTGGTGCGGGCGCGGGCTGC
>CAZTPE010000424.1:0-1988 GCA_964614545.1 uncultured Ectothiorhodospiraceae bacterium | reverse complement strand
CATCGACATCGAGGCCCGCGCGCCCATCATCGGCAACAACCAGGGCGGCCTGTCCGGTCCCGCCATCAAGCCCGTCGCGGTATTGAAGACACATCAGGTCTATCAGGTCTGCCGCGACCACGGCATCCCCATCATCGGCCAGGGCGGCGTCACCAGCGCCGAAGATGCCATCGAATTCCTCATCGCCGGGGCCTCGGCGGTGGGTGTGGGCACGGCGTTGTTCTACGACCCACTGGTGTGCAAGAAAATCAACGACGGCATCGTCGCCTATCTGGAGCGTCATGAACTCACCGAGGTATCGCAACTGGTGGGGACGCTGGTGTTGAACGGCTAGTCAGAGCCGCCATGGTCATCAGAATCATCCCCGTCGTACAGGTCATCGTTACGGCAGTCTTGATGCTGTTGATCGCGGTGTTCGTCCCCTTCGGGCAGATCGCAGGCGCATGGCAATTGCCGTTGGCAGTGGCGTTGGGGATTGCCGGTGCCGGCTTGATCGTGGTGAGCGGTGCGGCCTTTATCCGCGCCAAGACCACGGTGCACCCGGCCTGTCCCGAGAAGACCTCGGCGCTGGTGGTCGATGGTCTTTATTGCATCTCGAGAAACCCCATGTACCTGGGTTTTTTGCTGATCCTGTTGGCATGGGGTGTCTTTCTGGGAAGTATCCCTGCCTTCGCGTCGATCTCGCTATTCATCGGCTACATCACAAAATATCAAATCCTTTTTGAAGAACGGGCGCTGGAACAGAAGTTTGGAGACAGCTACCGGCAATACACGTCGAAGGTCCGGCGATGGATTTGAGTCATTACCTTGAAAAAGAGTCCTAGGAGGGCAGTAGGGTGCGCTGTGCGCACAAAACACGGTAACGGTATACGGTGATGTTTGAGACAAATTTAACGGCAAAGAAATCGGCTGTTTTGCCATGGTGCGCACGGCGCACCCTACTGAGCTGGGTTTCCTTTTTCACGAGAATGATGGTATTCCAGGTTCTTCAGAACAGAATAAAGTAAGTACTATTCGGCTTTGGTGAAGCTGCCTAGAGCAGTCTGCACGGGTTTTCGCTCGGCAAGTGATGTGGAGTTGAAGATTTATACATTGTTGTATTGCTGGAATTATTCCCAAGATGGAGGCTGTAAAGATGACAAAAGAAAATCTGGAAATGCCTGACGAGAATGGATACTTCGGTGAGTACGGCGGGCAGATCATTCCACCCCCGCTGATTGATGTCATGAATGAGATCAATGACGCCTATGACAAGGTCACGCAAACCGAGTCTTTTCAGCAGGAGCTGCAACAACTTTACGCGGACTATGTGGGTCGCCCCAGCCCCGTCTATTTCGCCGAACGATTGACCGACAAGGTGGGCGGCGCGCGCATATTCTTCAAGCGCGAGGATTTGAATCACACCGGCGCGCATAAGATCAACCATTGTCTTGGCGAGGCCTTGCTGGCCAAGCACATGGGAAAGACCAAGGTGCTGGCGGAAACCGGCGCGGGTCAACACGGCGTGGCCCTGGCCACGGCCTGCGCGCTGATTGGTATCGACTGCGAAATCCACATGGGTGAGATCGATATCGAAAAAGAGCATCCCAATGTCACCAAGATGAAGATTCTGGGTTGCGAGCTGGTCCCCGTATCGCGTGGCACCAGAACACTCAAGGACGCGGTGGACAGCGCCTTTGAAGAATATTTGAAAGACCCGGCCAATTATTTCTATGCCATCGGCTCGGTGGTGGGTCCCCACCCGTTTCCCAAGATCGTGCGCGACTTTCAAAGCGTCGTGGGTAAGGAGGCAAGGGAGCAGTTTCTGGCCAAGGAAAATAAATTACCGGATGTGCTGGTAGCCTGCATCGGTGGCGGCTCCAATGCCATGGGTCTGTTTACCGCCTTTCTGGACGATGAAGCGGTCAGGATGATCGGCGTCGAGCCGGCGGGCAAGGGCCTGGATACCGACGAACACGCGGCCACCCTGACCCTGGGCACCAAGGGGT
>CAZTPE010000423.1:0-2006 GCA_964614545.1 uncultured Ectothiorhodospiraceae bacterium | reverse complement strand
AAATTGATTATTTTTGATACCACCTTGCGCGATGGCGAGCAGAGCCCCGGTGCGTCCATGACCCGCGACGAAAAGGTGCGCATCGCTCGCGCTCTGGAGCGCATGCGGGTGGATGTGATCGAGGCCGGTTTCCCCATTGCCAGCCCCGGCGATTTCGAATCGGTGAAGGCGGTGGCCGATGCCGTCAAGGACAGCACCGTTTGCGGCCTCGCGCGCGCCCTCGACCGCGATATCGATCGTGCCGGCGAGGCGTTGAAGGGCGCCGCTTCCGCGCGTATCCACACCTTCATCGCCACCTCGCCCATCCACATGAAGATGAAGCTGCGCATGCAGCCGGATGCGGTGCTGGTGCAGGCCGTGGCGGCGGTGAAGCGGGCGCGCAAATACACCGACAACGTGGAGTTCTCGCCCGAGGACGCCGGTCGCTCCGAGCTGGATTTCCTCTGCCGCGTGCTGGAGGCGGTGATCGACGCTGGCGCCACCACGGTGAATATCCCCGACACGGTGGGCTACAACCTGCCGCACCAGTTCGGTGCTTTGATCGGCAATCTCATCGAGCGCGTACCCAATGCCGACAAGGCGGTGTTTTCCGTGCACTGCCACAACGACCTCGGCCTCGCCGTGGCCAACTCGCTGGCCGCAGTGGACAGCGGTGCGCGGCAGGTGGAATGCACCATCAACGGCCTCGGCGAACGCGCCGGTAACGCCGCGCTGGAAGAGGTGGTGATGGCCGTGAGCACGCGTCATGATGTCTTCGGCTGTAACGTCGATCACATCGACCGCAGTCAGATCGTGTCTTGCTCGCGCCTCGTTTCCAGCATCACCGGTTTCACCGTGCAGCCCAACAAGGCCATCGTCGGCGCCAACGCCTTCGCCCACGAATCCGGCATCCATCAAGACGGGGTGCTCAAGTCGCGTGAGACTTACGAAATCATGCGCGCCGAGGACGTCGGTTGGAGCACCAACCGCATGGTGCTGGGCAAACACTCGGGCCGCAACGCCTTTCGTTCGCGCCTCGCCGAGCTGGGCGTGAGCTTCGGCTCCGAAGAGGAATTGAACGCCGCCTTCGTGCGTTTTAAGGAGCTGGCCGACAAGAAGCACGAAATCTTCGATGATGACTTGCAGGCCCTGGTCACCGAGGCCAATCTCGAGGCGGAGAATGAGCGCGTCAAGCTGGTGTCGCTGAGGGTCTGTTCCGAGACCGGCGAAACGCCCGAGGCTACCGTTGCGCTCAATATCGATGGTGAGGAAAAGCACGTCAGCGCCAGCGGCAGTGGGCCGGTGGATGCCGCCTTCAAGGCCATCGAATCGGTGGTGTGCAGCGGTACCGAGCTGCAGCTTTATTCGGTCAGCAACATCACCAGCGGTACCGACTCGCAGGGCGAGGTGACGGTGCGCCTGGAGCAGGGCGGCCGCATTGTCAACGGTCAGGGCGCGGATACGGACATCGTTATCGCCTCCGCCAAGGCCTACGTCAATGCCCTCAACAAGATCTTCACCCCCGAGGATCGCGAGCACCCGCAGGTATAGGCAGGGAATGGGACGATGAGTGGTGCGGCACAGCGGCGCGCGTATCTACAGGCCATGGGTATCCAGGCCTGGGTACGACGCGATGGGGGGGCGCCAGAGCCGGAATCCGGCCGGGCTGCGGCCCCGATGCAGGAAGACGAGGCGAGACCGGTTGCCCCGGCAGCACGCAAAACCCCGCTGCTGGAAGCCCCTGCTGCCGGGCCGCCCGCCGCTGCACCGCCGGGCATCGAGGTTGGCAGCCTGGACTGGGGCGCCCTGCAGGCCGCCGTGGCCCAATGTTCGGCCTGTGGGCTGTACGCCGCGCGTAGCCAGGCTGTGTTTGGTTGTGGTAACCGCAATGCCGACTGGATGATTGTCGGCGAGGCACCGGGCGAAGATGAGGATCGGCAGGGTGAGCCCTTTGTCGGTCGTGCCGGGCAGTTGCTCAACAACATGCTGCGCGCCATCGGCCTGCAGCGCGAGCAGGTCTACATCGC
>CAZTPE010000422.1:0-2007 GCA_964614545.1 uncultured Ectothiorhodospiraceae bacterium | reverse complement strand
TAATTTTTATCGGAACTTTTATCGGAATTTTTGTTGGAAAGTTTCAGGTAACCGTCAACGAGCTTTTGTGCGTCTTTCGCTTTGTGACAGTTAAAGCAGCTCTGGGCGGCTGTCTGGCGTGGATCGACAATCAGTCTCGAATGTGCAATTGATTTCTTCATCAGGCGCGGATTACCCTTGTGGCACCCGGCACAGGAGAAATTGACGGGTTCGTGTTGCTTGTGCCAGGGTTTATTGCTGGGTGATTCGGCACGCTTGCCGTTATGGCAGCGAAAACAGGACGACGCCCCCAGACCGCAGGCGTTCGCCACACGTATCGGCAAAACAGCGACGGCGTAGCGATCGATATTTGCCAGTAATGCATCTCCCCAGGCCTGTTTCGGCGAATTCGAATTTGCAGCCATCTGCCCCGAGTCTGCAGCCGCAGACAGGCCGTCATGACTCATTTCCACGATATAGGTGATCCCTCCGAGCGCAGTGACCGCGCCAAGAACCACCACCAGCCGCACCCGCCCAAGCAGGGCCTTCCACAACATTCTCAACATTAGTCATTTCCTCCAGGTTAACGGTTAGTCATTGCTCACCGATGATTTTTTGTGCTGTAGAGTTCGCCTGCTCACGAGCATGCTCAGCCGCACTAATTTGCGCCTCGCTTAAACCGCCACCACACATACATACCGGCCCCGCCGAGCGGAACCTTAGACGTGATGAATGTGGCGGCACCAGACTCATCTCAGGCTGCTTTGAAACCGTACCGCTACGCACCGTTCCCGCACCGTCGTCAGCAAACAACGGCGCCGAGGTGGCCATAAAAACAATCCATATCAGACATACCCTGTATCGCATTCGGCCAACCTCACTCTACTATCAGCAACTATGCAGATTGCGCGCCACTTATATATCTTGTTGAAAATGTTGTATATTTTGTATATTTGGCCCTAATGCAGGATTGCATATCGGTAATCTGCGTGAGGAATATCTTAATTTGCAATTGCCACAGGAGGGATCGGGCGCCTTAGCTTCAAGGCGTTAAAATGGCTGGCCCGAGCCTCAGCCAGAGCCGTTTTCAGCGTATGGCGCACGGAGGCAGACAAAGCATCAGCCTGATTCCGCAACACCGACTCAAACATGCGCTCGTAATGTTCACCGGGGGCGACATCGACACGCAGCTCGATCTGCCAGCCGGTTCCCACAGGGCGATCCAGTTGCGCGTTCAGGCTCAAACTGCCGCCCGGTGGGAGACGCGTATCCTTGCGCTCTTTGGTCAACCAGATATCCACATCGCGCGAAATGACGGCCTTAGCCAGTTGCGCCTGCACTTGCCCCTGTGGGTTCAGCAAAACCAGCGACACATCTACTCTGGGAACCAGATAGGTCGGAAAGTAATGACCAGCGCCGCTGTTACGCAGGCGCGCCCGCACCTGTAGCCGATTGGCATTGATAGAAGTCACATCAAGATTCACGCTAAGTGCCTGCCGGACCATGGCGGGATCATGGATGCCACGCCACTGATGCCGGCGTTGCGGCATATGACAAGATTGGCAGGACTTCCCCTCTGCGGGGTACGGGCTGGCCTGCCATTCCGCGTAAGTGTTTTCCAGCAGCTTTCCATTAAGCGCCGGTCCCTTCCTGGGAAACTGGTGGCAACCCGCGCAAAAGCGGCTGTCCGTAAACGCCGCCTGAGCCGAGTAACCACCATGAGGCAACCCGGGCGTATCGCCTGGAGGAATACCTGCGCGCGGAGGAGGACTATAGCGCCGCTGCCGGCGCACATGACAGGCTGCGCACGTCAGCCCCTGGCGGTACAGATCCTGCGGAACATAGGATGGCGGAGGATTCCGGGCGATGCCTGGCCACCCCAGCTTCTGCGCCAATAAGGTTTTTTGCTCAGCCAGGGGAGCGTGACAATTAAGACAACTTAATACCTGTTTGGCTGGCAACGCCCGTACCTGCCACACCGCGGCTTCGAAGCTATCACCTACATGCTCGAAGGCAGCATGCAGCACA
>CAZTPE010000421.1:0-2017 GCA_964614545.1 uncultured Ectothiorhodospiraceae bacterium | reverse complement strand
ACGAACAGGCGGTCATCGCCGTAATGCTCCGCTGCGGCAGGGCCTCGCCATCGACGGGGATGATGCCCCTGCCTTGCTTGCCGGTGGACTCGGCTACCAGTTGCTCCATCCACGCGCCCATGGCACGGATGCCCGGCGAGGTCAGCACGGTCAGTTTATCGCGCCCTTGCTGCGCGGCGAGGCCCATCACCAAACCAAGCATCACGCCCGGGTTTTGCGCCACGTCACGCTGCTCGCAGGCGGCGACCATTTCCTCCGTGCGGTCGAGAAAACGGGCCACGTCGACGCCCATCACCGCCGCCGGCACCAGGCCGAAGTTGGACAACACGGAGTAACGCCCACCGATCTGCGGCCTGCCGTAGAAGATGGCACGGAAGTTGTCGGCGCGCGCCACCGACTCCATGTTAGAGCCGGGATCGGTCACGGTCATGAAACGGGCCGAGGCCTCGGCCTGCCCCAGTTCTTCCGTGGCGCGGGTAAAGAAATAGTCCTTGAAGATATTCGGTTCCAGGGTGGAGCCGGACTTGCTCGACACCAGAAATACGGTGCGGGCGTAGTCGATCTGCGCCTCCACGGCGCGGATGTGCGCCGGGTCGGTGGAATCCAGGATCAGCCACTGGGGATGGCCGGGCTGGGCGCCGAAGGTCAGTTGCAACACCTCCGGACCCAGGCTGGAGCCGCCCATGCCGAGCAGCACCGCGTGGCTGAAGTCGCCCTCGCGGACAAAGGCCAGCGCCTGCGACAGCTCATCGGTGTGATCACGCAGCTCACGGGTAATGGTCAGCCAGTCCAGCCACTGGTCTTCGTCCCGGCCGGTCCAGAGAGCGGCATCGCGGCCCCACAGCCGCGCGACCTTGTCACCGGCCTGCCATGTATCGGCGGCCGCATCGAGTTGTTGCTGAAGTACAGTGGGAAGAGAAAATGATTGTCCGTGCATTAAGCCAGCTCCCGGAAAAACGACCGCCTCACGAAAAGACAGCCGGTGGAAAGTTGTAGGTTCTGGAAGCCTGATCAATTCGTCATTCCGGCGCAGGCCGGGATCCAGTGCTTTGAATTCCTGAATTCCGGCCTGCGCCGGAATGACGGAAGACAAATTAATCAGAAGTTCCTTCTATATTGCCAGAAAACAGACACCGAGGTGCGGCGTTTCTGTGAAATGAACATATCGGCCAGCCGGTGATTCACTTGAGATAGTCTACATCACCATCACGCACCTCCGGGTCGTGATAGTACTTATACTTCAACGGCGCCTCTATGCCGTGGCAGTCAACACAAAAACTGTCCTTTGCGCCCCGCCGGCGCAGAAAGCTGTTGAGGACATTCCCGGTTAGGTTGCCCGGCCTGTGCGCTGGCATCTCCAGTGCGGACTGAGCACTCCCCTTTTGCCGGGCTGCCCAGCGGTGCGGGTCGTGACAGGTAACGCAACCCACGGTGCCAAATTCTCCCAGTTCACCGTTCGTGCCAATCAGCGGCATCCGTTCGGGATCAGAGCGCAGGATCAGATCCCGCGCCGGGTGGCTGAAGTGGTCAACCCGCGTCGTCTCGGCCAGCCCCTCCCGGCGATGACAATCCAGACACAGGGTATCGCGTTCGAGGGCCGCCTCCTCACCCCGGTAGGCATGCCGCTCCCAGGCGTGCAGCACCAGCTCGCCCGGCTTGCCGCCATGCAGCTGATGACAGGCACCGCAGACCCCGCTCTGTCGTGGCGACTGGCCGGCAAGGTTGCGACTCTTCACGGCCGTCAAACGCAGGTCATGGTCACTGTTCAGTACCGATGCCTGCGCTTCGTGACAGGCACCGCACAGCTTGCCGTCACGGTGATCCTCACGCAGCAGCGGTGTATCCGGTTTGCCACTGTGCACGCTGTGACAAGTGAAGCAGGTCACTCGCTTGAACGTCTTACCCGCAATCTTCACCGCCTCATCCAACTTGAAATCGACCGGATGCACGCCCTTTTTGCGTGCTTCCTTTTTGTCCACGGCATGCTGTCGCGGATGACATTCAATGCACAGCTCGG
>CAZTPE010000420.1:0-2024 GCA_964614545.1 uncultured Ectothiorhodospiraceae bacterium | reverse complement strand
CCCAGCTCAGCAAGGAAGGCACGCAGGTCGATCAGTTTGGTTTCCTTGGGCGTGTCGTGCACACGGAACAGGGTCGGCATCTTGTGTTTGGTGAGAAACTTGGCCGCCTCCACGTTGGCGGCGATCATGCACTCTTCGATCATCTTGTGGGCGTCATTGCGCATCAGCGGCTCGATGCGCTCGATCTTTTTGTCTTCACCGAAGACGATGCGGGTCTCGGTCGTTTCAAACTCGATGGCGCCGCGCTTTTTACGCTGCTTGCTGAAGACCTGGAACAGATCATGCAGGTTTTCCAGATGCGGCACCTGACGTGCGTAGGTCTTGCGCAGACCGGCGTGGCCGTCAATGATGGCCGCCACCTTGTCATAGGTCAGGCGAGCATGGGAACGCATCAGGCCCTCGAAGAAACGGTGGCTCTTTACCTTGCCGCTACTGCTGACCTGCATCTCGCACACCATGCACAGGCGATCCACCTTGGGATTGATGGAGCACAGGCCATTGGACAGCACCTCCGGCAGCATGGGAATCACCCGGCCGGGAAAATACACCGAATTGCCGCGCTCGATGGCCTCGGCATCCAATGCACTGCCGACACCCACGTAATGGGACACGTCGGCAATGGCCACCAGCAGACGCCAACCCGAACCCTGTGGTTCGCAGTAGACGGCGTCGTCGAAATCACGCGCATCCTCGCCATCGATGGTCACCAGCGGCAGCTCGCGGATGTCCTCGCGCCCTTTCTTGTGGCTGGGCAGTACGCGCGGCTTGAGGCCGGCGACTTCGTCTTCCACCCCTTGCGGCCATAGGTAAGGCAGGCCATGCGCACGGGCAGCGATATCGATTTCCATGCCCGGTGCCATGTGTTCGCCGAGCACCTCCAGAATACGGCCGATAGGCTGACGGCGACGGCTGGGTTGTTCAACCACCTCCACCATCACGATCTGCCCTTCGCGGGCGTCGCCCAGCTCCTCGGCAGGGATCAGGATGTCATGGGTAATGCGTTTGCTATCGGGTGCAACAACGGCGATACCGCCCTCAATCAGCAGGCGTCCGACGATCTGATGGGTATTGCGCTCCAGCACCTCCACCACCGCACCTTCACGGCGGCCGCGGCGGTCGATACCGGACACATGCGCCACCACGCGATCGCCGTGAAACAGCGCACGCATATCGCGGGGCCCCATAAACAGGTCATCGCTGCCGTCGTCCGGCACCAGAAAGCCGAAGCCGTCGGGATGGGCGATGATGCGGCCGCGCACCAGATCCATCTTGTCCAGCGGCCCGTAGGCATTGCGACGATTGCGCACCAGCTGGCCATCGCGCTCCATGGCACGCAGGCGGCGGGTCAGAGCCACCTGGGATTCCTCGTCATCCAGGCCCAGGCGTTCCGCCACCTGCTGCCAGACCAATGGCTCACCGGCCTCTTCGAGCAACTGCAGGATGAGTTCGCGGCTGGGAATGGGGTTTTCGTATTTCCGTGCCTCACGTTCGGCATGCGGATCGGTAACAGTCGTTTTCTTGTTTCGTTTAGTCATCCGGGTATTCTACTCGATACACGGGCCTAATGGCGTATGAAATGCATTATTGAGGACAGAAAAGCCCAGTCGAGCGTTGACAACAATCGAGCAGATCGGTAAAGTTCGCGCCCAGTTGCGAAGGCCAGTCCGCAGCAATCACCTGCCGAGGTGGTGAAATTGGTAGACACGCTAGCTTCAGGTGCTAGTGGGGGTAACCCCGTGGAGGTTCAAGTCCTCTCCTCGGCACCATTTCTTCCAGACCAGCACAGACCACCAATAATCACGGAACATACTGTTTTTTACAGTGATTTTCTTGTGCCTGTAATTTCTTTTTTATTGTCACTCGTTATCCACATTTATTGTCACTCGTTATCCACAATAGCCACAATAATAAAGCGCCTGTGGAACGCGGACTGATGCTTTATTCTTGCCAAAGCAGATCTACTGTTCAACATTCAATCTCTGGGGGTTTAATTCCCCGCAGCTTGCTGCGGGGTAGTTTATATG
>CAZTPE010000419.1:0-2033 GCA_964614545.1 uncultured Ectothiorhodospiraceae bacterium | reverse complement strand
ATACATCAATCCTACGGCAGTCTGTTTTGTGTCGAGCCGACAACTGCATGCTCGTGGATAATGGTCAGCCAAGGGAGGCCCTGACAGGCCCATGGTCAAGTTCATCAAAAAGGTATTTAGTGCCGACAAGGGTACGCCTGCCGGCGGACAGCAGGGCTCAGTGGTGGACGAGCCGTTGGAACTGCCCAGGATCAACGAATTGATCCAGTACTACCCCATCGGCGAAAAGGTCCGCTATTACCCGGAATTCCAGAAAGACGGCGCCCTGGACACCCTCATCCTTGGTTACGGCATCAACGGCTACTTTGTCTACTCGCCGATGGAAATCCGCAGCACAGCGGGTGTGCTGCGCCTGTTCACGGGTGAGGAGCACATCCTGATTTCCGAGCTGGAAAGCTTCAGCCTGCTTATCCCCTTCAACCCCGACGACGACAACAAGCGCGACTATGTGCGCCGCGCCGAGCTTGGCCCGCGGGGTCCGTTTCGCCGCCACAACACCATTACCCTCACGGCCAATTCCGACGACGGTATCCTCTGTCATCTCGATACCCTGGTGCGCAAGATCATGCCTGTGAGTGGCGGTATCTATTCGGGTCATCAGGTGGTGCTATTGGATGTCATGCCGAGCACCCTGGTGCTCACCGATCAGCGTCAACACTATCGTGTCAACACCCGCCTGCCCGCCACCCTCAGCCTGCGTGATGGAGGCACCTATGCCTGCACCCTGTGGGACTTCGCCGAACAATCTGTACAGCTCAACCTCGAGGAAACCGCCGAAGAACTGGACGGGCTGACCGAATTTCGACGCCTCACCCTGTGCTTCGATCTCGGCAGCGAGCACCAGCCTAAGTGTTTTGTGCTGGACGGCAGCATGTACCGCAAGTCAGCTGGTCGTTTGGTGATGAAGCTGCAGGGTATCTATAAGGATGATAAGTTGGAAAATCTGGGTCTGGTGGATATTCTCGACATCAAGGCCAGCCTGCAGAGGCACCCCGCCACCCAGGCCGCTGTGCAGGAAGATACGGACAGCACGTAGCCCCGAGCGCTAAGTGAAAACCACCACCTTTGGCTGCCGCTGATGTGGGTGTCCACTAACGGCCCCTTACTCAGTTTATGTTTCACTCTTTGTCTTCTGCGATACCCAACCCTGCGTAAAACTCACCTTTGTCGCCCATGGTGGCGCTCCTTTTCTCTTCGATAGGCACCACTTCGTCGGCCCGTATCAGATGACCGGTTTGTCGGCGGTGATGTCCTGTGGTTCCTGTACCACGCTCTGCGTCGGGGCGTCGGAGGTATCCGTACTTGGGTCTTGGTGGCAGGAACGGCTGAAAATCCACGGCTTTACTGATATATTTGCCCACCCTTACGGAGACAGGCCAAACATGTTCACCGGCATTATTCAGGCAACGGGCGAGATCCGCACCCTCGAACAGCGCGAAGGCGATGCGCGGCTGGCCATTGCCGTCGGCCGGCTGGATATGGGCGATGTGGCGCTGGGTGATTCTATTGCCGTCAACGGCGTGTGTCTGACGGCGGTGAGCCTCGACGCGCACAGTTTTGTCGCCGATGTCTCCGGCGAGACCCTGGCTTGCACAACGTTAGGCGATCTGTCGCCGGGTGCGCGGGTAAATCTGGAAAAGGCACTGACACCTACTACGTGTCTTGGTGGGCATTTGGTGAGCGGCCACGTCGATGGCGTGGGCGAGGTGCTGCGACGCTGGTCCGATGCGCGTTCCGAGCGTTTTCGCATCCGCGTGCCGGCCGGACTGGCCAAATATATCGCCGAGAAGGGCTCCATCTGCGTCGACGGCATCAGTCTCACAGTGAATCGTGTCGAGGGTGCGGAGTTTGAATTGAACATTGTGCCGCACACGCTGCAGGAGACCACCATGGGTGACTTCAGGGCGGGCCAGCGGGTGAATCTTGAAGTGGATATCATCGCCCGCTACCTGGAGCGCCTGCTGCTGGGTGAGAGGGCGGCGCAGCCGGGAGGCGTCACTGAGACGTTGTTGGCAGAGCATGGTTTTATCAAA
>CAZTPE010000418.1:0-2038 GCA_964614545.1 uncultured Ectothiorhodospiraceae bacterium | reverse complement strand
AATACCATGCTGACTACCTGCCCGAGCTGCTGATCGCCACCGCCCAGCGCCGCCATCAGGCTGTCGACATCGCCATAGTTCAGTTTCTTCGCAACGGTATCCAGCTCGCTGCCGGACAGGCCAAGGCGATGTAATTCGCGCTCCAGCGCGGCATGGCCGGCGCTGACGTTGATCTCCCGGTCCTGTTGTTTGAACCAGTGCCGCACCTTGGCACGCGCACGCGGTGTCTTGAGATAGCCGAGGTGTGGATTCAGCCAGTCGCGGCTCGGCGCCGGGTGACGCGCGGTGAGCACTTCCAGCTGCTGTCCGCTGCTGAGTTCGCAGGACAGCGGCACAATGCGCCCGTCCACCTTGACGCCACGGCAGCGGTGCCCGACATCGGTATGGACGTGGTAGGCAAAATCCAGCGCAGTAGCTCCCGACGGCATGTCGACCACCTGTCCCTGCGGTGTCAGCACATAGACGCGCTCTTCCTTTGACTCGGACTTGAAGCGCTTGACGAATTCATCCGCCGAGGGCTCCTCCTCTTTCCATTCCAGCAACTGGCGCAGCCAGGCAACCTTTTTCTCGTAGCCGGCATCGTGGTGTGAGCCTTCCTTGTAACGCCAGTGTGCGGCGATGCCGAGCTCAGCATGTTCGTGCATTTCACGGGTGCGTATCTGCACTTCCACAGCCTTGCCTTCCGGCCCGATCACGGCAGTATGCAGGGAACGGTAGTTGTTGCTCTTGGGGTTGGCAATGTAGTCATCGAACTCGTACGGCACGTGATGCCAGAGGCCGTGCACAATACCCAGTGCCGCGTAACAGTCGCGGGTGTTGTCCACCAGCACGCGTACCGCCTGCACGTCGAAGATCTCGTGAAAATCGATATTCTTACGCTGCATTTTGCGCCAGATGCTGTAAATATGTTTTGGTCGCCCGCTGACTTCGGCCTTGATGCCAGCCTTCTCGAACTCCTGCAACAGTCTTTCCTTGACCAGTTCGATATGCCGCTCGCGGTCGATGCGGCGTCCGTCCAGCAAAGAGGCAATACGCCGATAGGCCTCGCCATCCAGATAGCGCAACGCCAGGTCCTCGAGCTCCCACTTGACCTGCCAGATACCGAGCCGGTTGGCCAGCGGCGCATAAATATCCAGCGTCTCGCGCGCGATGCGGCGTTGGCGTTCTTCATCCAGGTAGCGCAGGGTGCGCATGTTGTGCAGGCGGTCCGCGAGCTTGATAAGCACCACGCGCACATCCTCGGCCATCGCCAGCAACAGCTTGCGCACGCTTTCCGAATGGCTCAGCTCGGCACGGCCGATGACGGAACCGCGGATCTCGTCGATGTGGCCCATCTTGGTAACCCCGTCGACCAGCGAGGCGACGTTGGCACCGAAATCCTGTTCGATGCTGGCCAGCGAGATGTCGGTGTCCTCGACCACATCGTGCATGATGGAGGCAGCAACCGCCTCGTGATCGAGGTGCAGGTGATGTACGATTTCGGCGACTGCCAGGCAGTGCACCAGGTAGGGTTCGCCGGAAGCGCGGGTCTGGTCGCGGTGCGCCTGCCGGGCACGGTCCAGCGCCTTATGGATAAGTTGCAGTTCTGACTCGCTGCGCCCCTGGCCGACAGACGCCAGCCAGCTGTCCAGGTCGAGTTCCTGACCATCGCCGGGTACCGTGGTTTCCGCGCGTGCAACCATAGCTTTAAGTGTAGTCCTGTAACGTCTGTACTGCTATTCCTGTCCTTTTCCCGCCGCGACCAGGTCTGCACGCAGCGCCTGGAATACCTGCGCCAGTGCCAGCTGCATGGCCTGTGCGGTGGCATGCATATCATTCCCTGTGCTATCCACGCGACGCAGGTAGCTCGCTGTCCACAGCGGCGCACCCGATGGCTCCGGGTACAACGTGGCTTCCAGTTCCAGCTCGACCCGCGGCGCACCCTCGCCCACCAAATGATCCTGCCCGACAATCTCTTCCAGCATTTTAGGGCGCAGACGATCGGCCAGCGGACGGTTTGCCGGTTCGAGTTGCTCTTCTGCGACGAATAAATCTGCCA
>CAZTPE010000417.1:0-2038 GCA_964614545.1 uncultured Ectothiorhodospiraceae bacterium | reverse complement strand
GCCGATGTCAACTCGTTAGAAACGTCGTCACCAGGCGATTATAGCCCGTTCGGCACGGCAAGTTTATGTGCTGATCCGAGTTAAAGCCGTACCGTTCTACTGAATGCTATTCAACCCCAGGCGCCGCGTTTCTCGGAACGCGGCGCCTTTGTTTTGCCTGCCTGTTTTCGCTGTTAGAGTGGCCCTATGTCTGATCTCGGCAAGTATCTCCGTATTGCTGTCCCTTCGCCCCTGAGATACAGCTTCGATTACCGTGCGCCCGCAGCTGGTGTGGCAATTGGCGGGCGGGTGAAGGTGCCCTTCGGGCGGCGTAGCGTTGTTGGACTGGTACTTGCTGTTGTTAGTGAGTGTCAGGTGCCCGTGGGCAGGTTGAAGGGCACCGAAGCCCCTCTCGATGAGGTAGCTCTCTTCCCAGCGCCGCTCATGGCACTGTTGCAATGGGCCAGCGACTACTACGCCCATCCCATCGGCGAGGTCATCTTCAGCGCCCTGCCAAGCCTGCTGCGCCAGGGGGAGCCCGCCGAGCGTCGTGGCGTGGAGCACTGGCGGATGACTTGCCGTGGGGCCACGCAGGAACCGGATCAACTCACCCGAGCGCCACGTCAGGCGGCCCTGCTGCGTCTGCTGATGGCGCATCCCGAGGGTCTGCCGGCCAGCGCCATCAACGACTTGCAGGACAACTGGCGGTCCAGCATGCGCAAGCTGGCGGAGAAGGAATGGGTGGTGCGCGAGCAGCGGCCTGCCCTGCTGTTGCCGGCACCGGGCGCCAGCGATGAGGCACCTACGCTGAATGCCGAGCAGCAGGCGGCCCTGGCCAGCCTCTGCACAGAGCTGGGCCGTTTCGGCGTCAGCCTGCTCGACGGCGTCACCGGCAGCGGCAAGACCGAGGTCTATCTGGGTCTCATTGCCCAGGTGCTGGCGCGCGGTGAGCAGGCCCTGGTGCTGGTGCCGGAGATCGGCCTTACGCCACAATTGCTGGATCGTTTTCGCCGCCGTTTCCCGGTGCCCATTGCCGTGCTGCACTCGGGCCTTTCCGACCGTGAGCGCCTGGATGCCTGGCTGGCGGCACGTGATGGTGAGGCGGCCATCGTCATCGGCACCCGCTCTGCCGTGTTCACCCCGCTGGCACGACCCGGGGTGATCATCCTCGATGAAGAACACGACGCCTCCTTCAAACAGCAAGACGGTTTTCGCTACTCGGCGCGTGATGTAGCGGTGAAACGCGCCCATCTGGAAAATATCCCGGTGCTGCTGGGCAGCGCTACGCCCTCGCTGGAGACTTTGTACAATACTCACCAGGGGCGCTACACGTCGTTAGTCCTGCACGAGCGTGCTGGTACTGCCCGCCACCCGCAGGTGGCGGTGCTGGATGTGCGCAAGCAACCCATGGACAGCGGCCTGTCGCTGGCGCTGGTCAACGCCATGCGCCGCCACCTCGATGCCGACGGCCAGGTGCTGCTATTCCTCAATCGCCGTGGTTATGCGCCCACCCTGCTGTGCCACGATTGCGGCTGGGTGGCCAAGTGCCGCCGCTGCGATGCGCACATGACCCTGTTCGCCGGCCAACGCCGCCTGCGCTGCCACCACTGCGGCAGTGAGCGGCCCGCCGATCCCGCCTGTCCTGAGTGCGAGAGCGCCGCGCTGAGTCCCGTCGGTGCCGGCACCGAGCGCCTCGAAGAGGCCCTGCAGGGCCTGTTCCCGGATACCGGCATCGTGCGCATCGACCGCGACACCACGCGCCGCAAGGGGGCCATGCAGGCCTTGCTGGACAGCGTGCACGACGGTAGCGCCCGCATCCTCGTCGGCACCCAGATGCTGGCCAAGGGCCATCACTTTCCCGAGGTCACCCTGGTGGGTCTGGTGGATGTGGACCAGGGTTTGTTCAGCGCCGACTTCCGCGCCACCGAACGCATGGCGCAGTTGATTACCCAGGTGGCGGGCCGCGCCGGGCGCGCGGAAAGGCCGGGGCAGGTGCTGATCCAGACCCATCACCCCGACCACCCCCTGCTGCAATTGTTGCTGCGCGAGGGTTATGCCG
>CAZTPE010000416.1:0-2047 GCA_964614545.1 uncultured Ectothiorhodospiraceae bacterium | reverse complement strand
GTCCCATGGTCCGCTTGCCTGCTGCGAATTTGTCGGCGCCGATTCCGGTGAGTATCAACTACTCACAGTACACGGAGCGGGGGCCGATGCCAAGATCGATCTCTTGAGCTGTCAAGCACTTGCGGCCTTGCTGACCGCACGGCTAAGTGTACGGTACCGGGCTCGCTGGCGACGGCCCATGACGCCGGAGATTCCAATTCCTGAGCCGATTGCCCGCCCGCACAGCCGGCACACTCGGAACGATCGCTGTGGCTGTTACTCTTTTCCAGAATTCGCTGGTCGCGCGAAATGGGCTGCAGCTTGTGCTCTTTGCCTGGGCAACGTCAATTACCTAATGAGCTTATTTCAAGGGCTCCGATACGATACATCAGCAAGGATACATGGATGCATGTGTCATGCACAAGCGTCAACGGAAGCTGGCGATCAAGGGTCGCTGGCGCTTGGAACCAGCGCAGAAGAACTTTCGCCGCCGCTGCAAACGGATGATTTCATCCGGGCGCTGAATTTCCCCGAAACCGCCGAAGACGAGGCAGGCTTTGCCGCCCTGCGCCGGGCCTTGCGCGACCGCAGGGCGGCGCAGCTTATTCAGGCCGCGCAGGATGTTCTGACCCTGCTCAGCCAGGACGGCATTTACATGGACGACCTGCGCCCGGACATGGCCCGCCCCGACATCTGGCGTCAGTTTGCCCAGGGCACACGGGGCCGCGCGGTGGCGTCATTGGGCGGAATACGCGACCGGACGTCTTTGGCGCTGACCTCGGGGCGCATGAAGCAGGACAATATTTTCCGCGATGCGGCGCATCATTTCCTGCGCCTGTTCGACAAGATGATCGCCGAATTCGAACCGCTTGCCAGTGACGCCGACCTGTCGGCGCTAAGCGAAACCCGCACGGCGCGGGCCTTCATGTTGCTGGGCCGCGTGGCGGGGACGTTTAACTAGCAACTGTATCTCCCGGGCAGTTTAATTCGTCCATATCTGCCTTGATTTGCACATGGCATTTGCGGTTGTGACAAGTTTTCTTGCGACCGCGATGATGATGACCTTGTGAGGTTTCCCTCGTTCACGCAGGCTGTCTGCGAAGGCAGTCAGGCGTGGATTGTGGTAGCTGGCCACCAGAGCGGCCTGGAACAAAACATGGCGCAGGGCGCGCCGCCCACCGCCGATGGCGCGTTTGCCCCGCATCGCTCCGCTGTCATGGGCGATTGGTGCAAGGCCTGTCAGGGCGGCGGCCTGTTCGCCTGAGATTTGGCCGATTTCAGGGAGTTCTGCGATCAGCATCCAGCTAGTCACCGGCCCCACTCCGATGATCGAGCGCAGAATACGCGCCGTGTCTGCCATTTCGGGATCAGCGGCGATAGCGGCTTCGATCTGTGTTTCCAGGCTGGCGATCTGCGCATCAAGCAGAGCTTTCAGTTCGCCATCCATACCTTCGAAGGGTTCGCCAGATCCGTTCTTCATATGGGCCTTTATCTGAGCAAGAAGGCGCTTTCTCATCTCAACCAGTTGCCCGCGCTTTGCGCATAAGGCTCTGAGTAATCGTAACTTTTCATGTGGTAACTGTCGCCCTGCATCAGGGCGGAAGGCCAGGAAGCGGGCGATCAACTCCGCGTCTATCCGGTCGGTCTTGGCCCGCGTACCCCGACTGGCGGCAAAGGCCTTGATCTGGGCTGGCGGCAATTGCCGGGTCGCGATCCCAACCACATCAAGAGTAGCCCAAAGTCGCCATTCCTGCCCACCGGTGGCCTCAAAGCACACTACCACATCGGGATAGGCCACCAACATCTTGATGAGCTGCGCATGTCCTTCATCCGTGTTTGACTTCCTGAACCGCTTACCATTGGGCAGAAAATAACCGTCCAGATGATCGCGCGAGACGTCTATGCCGAGGATAGGTGTTTGTGTTATATCTTTCATACTCTCTTCCTTATGCTCCGCGGTCCTGATCGGCCGCAATCAACTGTACGAGACGATGAAGAGAGACGGTGCTGGCTCGCTAGAAAACGTGGTCACCTCAAGTCAGGGCCACAAGGGTCAGACGCCAAACAC
>CAZTPE010000415.1:0-2078 GCA_964614545.1 uncultured Ectothiorhodospiraceae bacterium | reverse complement strand
GCCTCCACCAGCACGCTGGCCGGCGTGTTGTGGGGGAAGATGAAGCGCAGCGTGCCTTCGGGGTCGATGAGGTAGGTGGCGGCGGAGTGGTTGACGGCATAGGGCAGGTCTGAGCCCGGAAGTTCGACGCGGTAATACTGCACCCCGTAGCGCGTCGCCACTTCGCGCAGGGTCTGCTCGTCGGCGGTGAGGCCGAGGATGTTGGGATGCAGGAAGTCGGTGTATTCCGCCAGGCTTTCCACCGTGTCCCGCTCTGGGTCGACGCTGACGAAGATGCCCTGCACGCGGGTGCGGGTTTCCTCGCTCATGTCTTCCAACGCATCGACCATGGTGCGCAGGTCCAGCGGACAAACGTCCGGGCAAGAAGCGTAGCCGAAATACAGCAACACTACCTTGCCGTGCAGGTCGTGGAGGGAGACGGAGCCGGTGCTGGATTGCAGGCTGAAGTCACCGCCGGGAGGCGCTTCGCCGCCTTCGGTATCCTGTGCCGGGTCCTCCGTGGCGCTACCCTGCGGGACAGGCGATGACTGCGCGGTGGGCTGCCCACCCGCCAAGGCGAGGGCGGGAATAACGAACGTCAATAACAGCGAGACCCGGGCAATACACATGCTGTTATGCCTCATCCCCCGAGCGCGGGTTCGTCCGTTGCCCGCCCAATAGCAGAAAACCCAGCAGCAGCACGCCGATGCCGACACCAATGGGTAGCGCCAGGCCCTGTTCGCCTTCGGCGGGCTGCGACAACACCAGCCAGTACCAGGGGGTGCGGGTGTTGCGGTAGAGGACCTCGCCGTTGCTGCCGTCCCAGTTGGCGAAGGAGAGCGGGATCAGCAGGCCTTCGTCGAAATTGACATCACGGCTGTTCGACGCCGCGCGCGGGTGCTTCATCAGCACCCGCCAGCGGCCGTCTTGCCACTGCCCATAGGCCGTGAGGGAGTGGTCGTTCTTGCGCAGGGTGAGCTTCTGGTCTGCGCCGATGGCATCCAGTAGCAACTGGCTGGCGGGCTGCGGCGGCTCGCTGCTGCCGGCATTCCAGTACCACAGGGTGGTCGGGTTGGTGTCGTTGCCATGCAGATAGGGGGGTGTGATCACCTGCGGCCCCGGTTCGACCGCATCCACGCGCGGGAAGCGGATGGCCAGGGCGTCCGGGTTAAGGCGATAGCGTCGATCCTGCACCCGCATCGCTACCTTTTCGCCGGGGCGGCTGTCGGTGCGGTCATTGACCTCCAGCAGGAAGGCGATGTCTTTGTCGTCGTACAAGGCCCGTACCGTCACGGCGTCGTTGAGCGGCGTGGTGAGGTGTTCCTGCTTGACGATGCTGGGCGACAGCCGCAGGGTCACGGCCGGGGCGTCCTCCCAGGCATCGTCATCGAGGCTCTCGGGCAGCGGGCCGGTCACGCGCAGGGCCTGCAGCAGCGGACGGTCACCGGGCGGCACGCTTTTTCGCCGCAGGCTGTAGACGTGGTTGGCCACGTGCCAGCGTTCTTCGAGGCTGAGGGGGTCGCGGTTGAACGGTTCGGCGGCGCGATGGGCCGGCATGGGAGTGCCAGGCAGGCCGATGGAGAGCCGCGTGTAGATGTTGCGGATGGTCTGCTCGCGGCTCTCTGGCTCAGGACCGTCGGCCTGGGTCACGCGCCAGGTCCAGGGCTTGGTGAGGTCGCGCGGCCAGATACGGTTGTCCCAGTCGTCTTCCAGGCGACTTTTGCCGGAGGTGATGTTGCCGCGCCCCTCGGCGCCGTGGCACTTGATGCAGATCTTGTCGAAGACAACCTTGCCCCGGGCGATGGAGCTGTCGCTGTAGGGTATCTGCCCGCTGACGGGCTCAGCCTCGGTGATCTGCCGAAAGTCCGTTTTCAGATAGTAACCCTGCTCATCAAAGTCGGCCTCGTCGGCATCCTCCGGCGCCCAGGCGGCGGTGATGTCGAAGCTCTTGATGACCGGGATCAGGCTGTTGATCTGTGTCTTGCTGAGAAGATCACCCCAGGCAGGCATGCCGGATTCGGTCAGGCCGCGTTTGATGGTGTGGAACAGGTCGCTGTCGCGCGGCAGCAGGGTTCCCGGCGAGGTCTTGTATTTGAACA
>CAZTPE010000414.1:0-2083 GCA_964614545.1 uncultured Ectothiorhodospiraceae bacterium | reverse complement strand
TCGAGGCCCTGCAGAAGGTGGGCGGCGAGGCGCTGATCACCGCCGACCACGGCAACGCCGAACGCATGGCCGACGCGGAAATCGGCCAGCCACACACTGCCCACACCAGCAATCCGGTGCCGCTGATCTACGTCGGCCGCCCGGCACGGCTTGAGGAGCATGGCTCCCTGTGCGATGTTGCCCCCACCCTGCTGCACCTGATGGGCCTGGAGACCCCGCCGGAGATGGGCGGCCACTCACTGGTGATGCTCGATGCCGAACGGGATGCCGGCAGCGAAGAGGGCTGACCCACTGCGGGGCCGCCCGGTCCCGCAGGCTTCTCGTCCCACCCCCCCTTGCGGTACCATCCACGGCATCCCATGACCGATGTCCGCCACGCCGTGCCCCTGCTGCTAATCTTCCTGTTCACCCTCTTTTTCGGCGCCCTGCCAGCGGATGGCCTGGCCGATAACGCCGAGCGCCTGCAGCAACTGCGCCAGCAAATCCACGACCTGCGCAGCGAGCTGGATAACGACCGCCAGCGCCGGCAATCCCTGCAATCCCGTCTGCGCAATATGGAAAAGCGCATCGGCAAGACCACTGCCCTGCTGCGCGAACTCGATCAACAGATCCGCCGCCAGAAACGCGAACTGAAGACGCTGCAGAAAAAACAGCAAGGCCTGCGGGGTGATCTGCGCCAGCATCGCCTCGCCCTCGCCCGACAGCTACGCGCCGCCTATACCACTGGCCAGCAGGAATACCTGAAGATCCTCCTCAGCCAGCAGGACCCCGCCGCCGTGGCGCGCACCCTCACCTATTACGATTATTACAATCGCGCCCGCTTGAAGAGAATGCGGATCATCACTACCCGCCTCACGGAACTCACCACGCTGGAAAAGAAAATCCAGCAGCAGGCCCATCAGCTCGAACGAAACCGTACGGAAAGGGTCAATGAGAAGCAGCAACTGGAACACAGCCGCCGTGAGCGCTCACAACTGCTGGCCAGTCTGAAGAAGGACATGCGGGGCAAGGACCAGCGTCTGTCACAACTGCTGGAAGATGAAAAACGCCTGCAACGTCTGCTCAAGCGCATCGCTGAGCGTCCACTGAAAGCCCCCCTGGAGCTGGGCGAAGGCAAACCCTTCAGTCAGCTGCGCGGCAAGCTGATCTGGCCCACGGCGGGGCGCATCACGGCGCGCTTCGGCAGCCGGCGCAAGGTCGGCAAGCTGCGCTGGCAGGGTGTCCGCATCAGCGCCCACGAGGGCACCGGGGTGCGCGCCATCTCCCACGGCCGGGTGGCCTTTTCCGACTGGCTGCGCGGCTTCGGCCTGCTCACCATCATCGACCACGGTGACGGCTACATGAGTCTCTATGGCGGTAACCAGAGTCTGTACAAGGAAGTGGGTGACTGGATCGAGACGGGTGAGGTGATCGCCGCGGTCGGAAACAGCGGCGGCAACGAAAAGCACGCGCTGTATTTCGAGATCCGTCACAACGGCAAACCCATCAACCCGCTAAAGTGGTGCCGCGGCAAGCCGAAGAGTTAGCAGGCCGCTGAGCATTGACACCCGCACACCAGGAAGCAAGCAAGAAATGTGCAAGTTCCCTGCGAGTCCGGCATAATCGGCGCAATCTCGCACCGTAAACACGCCTCTAACCATTAAATGTGGCCTTAAATCGCGAACCATCGCGGCATCTCTACGGAGTTACACATGAAATCAAACACGCGCACCCTGCTGGTGCTCATCATTGGCCTCACTCTCGGTATCATGCTGGCCATCGGCCAGGGTGTGCTGGCCGAAAAAGAGAAGGAGCAGCACGGCGCTGCACCGTTGCCTCTCAGTGAGCTGCGCACCTTCACCGAGGTCTTCGCCCGCATCAAGAAAGACTATGTGGAGCCCGTCAGCGACAAGGAACTGTTGGAAAACGCCATCCGCGGCATGCTCTCCGGCCTCGACCCCCATTCCAGCTACCTCGACCCCGACAGCTTCAAAGACCTGCAGGTGGGCACCACCGGCGAATTTGGCGGCCTCGGCATCGAGGTCGGCATGGAAGACGGCTTCGTCAAGGTCATCTCCCCCATCGACGACACCCCGGCCCAGCG
>CAZTPE010000413.1:0-2084 GCA_964614545.1 uncultured Ectothiorhodospiraceae bacterium | reverse complement strand
GCCCCCACACCGTGCGCAACCACCTCAAGGCGCTGTTCCATAAACTGGATGTTCATTCCCAGTCGCAGCTGATCGGTAAGTGCCGGCCCTGGCCTGAATAACGCGTACCGCGCAAAATGCCTCGTTTTGGGCCATGGGCCTAGCCTTGGCTGCGCCGATAAACAGGGTAAGCGCCGAATGGCACTGCGTTAAGCACTTTTAGCCAAGGTAAGTTGGGTAAAGCGCAGCGTGCCCAACATCACCACGCATCCCGTTGGGCACGTCGCTTCACTCCTTTGCCCAACCTACGGGGGGTTTCTGACTTAGCGCCATTCGGATAAGTACCACACCCCCGCCATTCGCCAGGAGGCCGCATGAAACCTGAAACCACCGCCGTGATCCTTATCGGCTATCAAAACGATTACTTTTCGCCCGACGGCATCCTGCATGCGGTGGTCGAGGAATCGTCCCGGGTCACCGGCACACTCGACAACACGGTCGCGCTGCTGCACGCTCTGGCGCCCACGCCGACCCTGCTCATCGCCACGCCGATCATTTTCACCCCGGACTACAGCGAACTTGAGGAGCCGGTGGGTATTCTCGCCAGCATCAAGGAGGTCGGCGCCTTCAAGGCCGGCACCCGGGGTGCTGAAACCATCGAACAACTGCGTCATTTTGGCGACCGCATCCTGGAGGTTCCCGGCAAACGCGGTCTCAATGCCTTCTCCAACACCGCGCTGGATCAGGTTCTGCAAGACCACCACATTGAAGACGTGGTCATTGCCGGCACCGTGACCTCTATCTGCATCGACTCCGGCGGCCGCGCCGCCCATGAGCGCGACTACCGCGTCACCATCCTCTCGGACTGCATCTCGGGGCGAAGCAACTTTGAGCAGGATTTCTATTGCGAACAGATTTTTCCGCTCTACGCCAACGTCATCGGCTACCAGGCACTGCTGCAGGAAATGGATATTCCATTGGCAGAACAGGACACGCCCGCCGCCGCAGTCAGCACCGACTGATCCCCCACCTCACAAACAATTGACGGAAATCATGAGCAAACAAGCCGACACGCAAGCGGAAGGCCTCCAGGAACAAAGCGAACTGGAAATCCAGAGCCGTTACCGCCTGATCGAGGCGCTTTCCACCGCCGAACGCAAGTCGCGTCAACGGGTGGAAAAACTGCAAGAAGTGGTCTTTGAAACCGATGCCCAAGGCAGGCTCCTGTTCCTCAACAACGCCTGGGAGCTGCTGCTCGGCCACCCAGTCGAGGCGTCACTTGGCAAACCGCTCTCCACCTTTGTATGGGAAGAAGACCGTGCCCAGCTTGCCCATTGCTTCACCTGTGAAAGCTTTGAGCACTGCCTGGCGGAAAATTCCTGCGAAGAGAGTGAAGGAACGACCCACCCTCCTCCGCATAACGACGCTGAGCAATGTATTCACCCAGGCCCACTAAATGATGGTGAAATCCGTTTCACCCATGCCGACGGCACCCCGGTCTGGGTCGGCCTGTCGTCGATCCGCATCGACAAGAACCTGCGCCTCGGCGTGCTCCATGACCTCATGGAGCGCAAGCAGGCCGAGTCGACCATCCAGCGCGCCAACGAAAAGCTGGAGGTGCGCATCAGCGAACGGACTGCCGAACTGCGCGAGGCCAACGAGCAACTGGTTCAGCAGATGCAGGAACGGCAGCGCATGGAGCAGGAGCTGCAGCTCGCCCACAAACTCGAGGCGGTCGGACAGCTGGCCGCCGGCATCGCCCACGAAATCAACACACCGATGCAGTTCATCGGCGACAATGTGCACTTTCTACGCGAGGCCTTCGACGATCTGCTGGGGCTGATCGAGCACTACGCCACACTCAAGGATGCGGTGCAGAAAGACAGTGACGACCCTGCCCTGCTCGCGGCCATCGAGGCAGCGGAGGAAAGCGCCGATCTCGATTACCTGAGAGAGCACGCACCGCGCGCCATCGAACGCACACTCGAGGGTATTTCACGGGTTTGCTCCATCGTCTCGGCGATGAAGGTCTTCTCGCATCCACAGAATGACAAGGCACCCATCGACATCAATGCTGCCATTCAAACCACGCTCACCGTGGTGCG
>CAZTPE010000412.1:0-2111 GCA_964614545.1 uncultured Ectothiorhodospiraceae bacterium | reverse complement strand
CACCGGGATGGTATTGGCGCTATCGGTCACCTTGAAATGCACCGTCAGACCATCATCTTCGCGCCTCAGGCTGTCTTCCACCACCAAGCCGCCAAGCCGGAAGGTCTGGCCCTTGGGGGCATCGCCGGCCAACACATCGGTAGGACTGATATACAGGGCCAGGTTACTGTTCAGTGCATTCAGCACCAGCCAGGCCGCCACACCCAGACCGGCCAAGCCTACCAGGATAAATGCCATACGCTTGTGACGTGTTTTCATACTGTTTAATCCTTAGTTGTACATTCTGTCTGCGCGCCCCGGTTCCCGAACCCTGTCACGGCCTGAATAATCATTCGGGCCGTGGCAGGGTTCTGGCCAACCGCGCCAGACGTTTCTCTACCGTGCGCTTGCCGCGTATCGCGGCAATCACTTCAATGATCATAAACAGGGCGGTAACACCGTAAGAGACCCAGATGTAGAAGCCGTGGCCACCCATGGCAAAGAACTCACTCATTTCCGGTCACCCTTTTCACCACCGAGCAATTCCATCACCCAGGATGTCTGACGCTCTCTTTCCAAAATAATTCGCCTCACCCGCATCAAAACAATCGCGATGGTGTACATCCAAAAGGCAACGGTCATGATCAGCATGGTCGTGAGCATGATAGTCGCCATCTTTGGTGCCATGGTGGGGCTGACAGAGGCGCCTTGATGCAGGGTGTTCCACCATTGCACAGAGAAATAGATGATGGGCAGATTAATCACACCGACAATGGCCAGCAGGCCCGAGGCCTTGGCGGCACGGCGCGGGTCGTCGATAGCCGACTGCAGGGAAATGAAACCGATATACAGGAACAGCAGGATCAGCTCAGAGGTCAGGCGTGCATCCCATACCCAGTAGGTGCCCCAGGTAGGCTTGCCCCAGAAGGCGCCGGTCCACAGGGCGAGGAAGGTGAACATGGCTCCGGTGGGAGCCAGGGCAGAGGCCATCATGTCCGCCAGGCGCACCTTCCAGGCCATGCCGATGATGGCGTAGGTCGCCATCACCAGATAGATGAGCATGGACATCCAGGCCGCCGGCACGTGAATGAAAATGATGCGGTAACTCTCGCCCTGCTTGTAGTCCGTGGGGGCAACAAAGAAGCTGAGATAGAGTCCCACCAGCGTCAGCACGATGGTCAGCCCCCAGAACCAGGGGATCATCTTGCCGGCCAGCGGATAAAAGTTCTTTGGCGCGGAAAAATGGTACCACGCGATGGAATCCTTCAAACCCATTGATCACTCTCCGGAACCTGTCGTAACAGACCCCTATATTATTTGTTATTCAACGCTGATACGCAGCGCCGCCGCCGTGGCCAGCGGCGTGGTCAGCAACGCTATCATCAGGAAAGCGCCCAGCAGGGACAGGTGTCCCTCGTAATCCATCCCGGAAATGCCGGCATCCACCGCCCCGGTGCCAAAAATCAGCACAGGAATATACAACGGCAGAACCAACAGGGAAACCAATACCCCGCCGCCACGCACCCCCAAAGTCAGCGCCGCGCCGGTGGCACCAATCAGACTCAGCACCGGCGTGCCCAGCAGCAGGGTCACCATCAACAGGCCGATGGCCTCGCCCTCCAGCCCCAGCTGCATGCCCAGCAGCGGCGACAACAGCACCAGTGGCAGACCCGACACCAGCCAATGCGCCAGCACCTTGCCCAGCACCAGCATGGATAGCGGGTGCGGCAGCAGCAGCATCTGCTCCAGGCTGCCGTCCTGATGATCGTCGGCAAACATACGCCCCAGCGACAGCATGGTAGCCAGCAACGCCGCCACCCAGATCACGCCGGGGGCAATGCCACGCAGCACGGCCATCTCCGGGCTCACGCCCAGCGGAAACAGGCTCACTACAATGACGAAGAAAAACAGGCTGGTCAGCACGTCGGCACGGCGACGCATGGCCAGCGTCAGGTCGCGCACCAGCATTGCGCGCCAGGCCGCGAACAGCCCTCCCTGTCCTCCCGGTGTCAGGACGCCGTCGCTCACGAGTCCAGCGCATCCAGATTCACTTCGCGCACCGCGCCGGCACGAATATCCACCGCCTGATGGGTGGTAAACATGGCCATGCCACCCTTCTGCAAATGGGCCTC
>CAZTPE010000411.1:0-2117 GCA_964614545.1 uncultured Ectothiorhodospiraceae bacterium | reverse complement strand
ATCGATTCCGCATCATCGCCAACCGCGTGCACAGCGCACAGGAAGGGCGAGCACTCTACAACAAGATTCTCAAGGTCACGGACCGTTATCTGGACGTGGCACTGGACTTCATGGGCGTGGTTCCCGAGGACGAGTATCTGCGCAAGGCGGTGCAGAAACAGCGTGCGGTGGTGGATGCCTATCCCAGAAGCAAGTCGGCACTGGCATTTAAGAAGTTGGCCAGCAAAGCCGATAGTTGGCCCGTACCGGCATCTGCTGGCGGGCAGCTCGAGTTTTTCGTTGAACGGCTGATTTTGGCCAGTCAGCAGAATTTAAGTCAGTAAACCTAAGCCAGTAAATAAGCCGGTAAAGAGAGGAGCGTCGTCATGAGCGGAGCGGCAATGTACGCGGAGGCACAGGCCTTCGAACAAAACATCAATGATGAGATTGCACAACATGCGCCACTGGTAAAGCGTATTGCCTACCACCTGATGTCGCGACTGCCACCCAGTGTGCAGCAGGATGATCTGATTCAGGCCGGCATGATCGGTCTGTTGGAATCGTTGCGCAACTACGATGCCTCACAGGGTGCCAGTTTCCAGACCTACGCCCGCATTCGTATTCGCGGCGCCATGCTGGACGAGATCCGCAAGAATGATTGGGCGCCACGCTCCGTGCACCGCAAGGCGCGGATGGTGGCCGAGGTGGTGAAGGGCATTGAAAACCGCACCGGCCGCGATGCGCGTGATCAGGAGATTGCCGAGGGTCTGGGCGTCAGCCTGCCGGAATATCACCGGCTGCTGCAGGATGCCAGCGGTCACCGCGTGTTCAGCTACGACGAACTGAACGTGGAATCACACGGCGCACCCGAGGGCTTAACTCAACGGGTGCCGGGGCCGCTAGAAGGACTGCAGTCGGCAGACTTCAAACGCAGCCTGGCTGATGCCATTGCCGGTCTGCCGGAACGTGAACGTCTGGTGATGACCCTGTACTACGACGAAGAACTGAATCTGCGCGAGATCGGTTCCATCCTCGGCGTCAGTGAATCACGCATTTGCCAGATTCACAGCCAGGCCGTGATCCGTCTGCAGTCACGCATGAATCACTGGACACAGAACGACGACTGATCGCCGCGATTCCCCCGGCAACGGTCGATACCGCAAACAACCGAATCAGCAAGCGCGGAGGACGCCTTGGACAAGAACATGAAAATCCTCATTGTGGACGACTTTTCCACGATGCGGCGGATCATCAAGAATCTGCTCAGGGACCTGGGTTTTTCCAACACTCAGGAGGCCGATGACGGTCTCACGGCGCTGCCGATGTTGAAGGCCGGCAGTTTTGACTTTCTCGTTACCGACTGGAATATGCCCGGTATGCAGGGTATCGACCTGTTGAAGGAAGTCAGGGCCGACGCCGAGCTGGCCGGGCTGCCGGTGCTGATGGTAACGGCGGAGCAGAAACGCGAGCAGATCATCGAGGCGGCCCAGGCGGGCGTCAATGGTTATATCGTCAAACCCTTCACGGCGCAGACGCTGAAAGAAAAGATCGACAAGATTTTCGAGCGCGTTGATGGAGGGGGCTGAGATATGTCAACAGAAACTATCGCAGTCAATACCGGTACCAGTGAAGACATTCTCGCCCATGCCGAAGCGCTGGTGCGCGAGATGCAGGCCGGCAATGAGGTGCAGGTCACAAATCTGCTGAACCTCATCAATACCGCACGTGAAGAGGGCATCTACCACGAAGTCGGCAAGATGACCCGTCAGCTGCACGACTCGCTGAATTCTTTTACCCAGGAAACCCGTCTCGATGAGCTGACCGAAGACGAGATTCCCGATGCGCGCGCCCGCCTGCGGCATGTGATCACCTTGACACAGAAATCCGCTGACCGCTCTCTGAGTGCGGTGGAAAATACCCTGCCCAAGTGTGACCAGTTGTCTGAGCGTATCACCAAGCTGGGAAGCAGTTGGCAGGACTTCAAGCACCGCGAGATGAGCATCGATCAGTTTCGTGCATTGAGCGTGGAGCTGGAAGCCTTCTTTACCGATGCGGAGCAGGACACCGTCGATATCCGCAGCGGTCTGAACGAGATCATGATGGAGCAGGACACCGTCGATATCCGCAGCGGTCTGAAC
>CAZTPE010000410.1:0-2140 GCA_964614545.1 uncultured Ectothiorhodospiraceae bacterium | reverse complement strand
CCTGATCCTCATCGCCCTGCTCGCCGCCATCGCCGGTGGCTGGGCGGTCTATCTACGCCTGCACAAGCGTATCAGCAGCCTGGCGGAAAAAAACACTGAACTTGGTGTCAAACTGGAAATAGAGCGCAAGTCCTACGAGGACAAACTGGAAACCCTGAAACAGGCCGGTGAACAGCAGCGCGAGCAACTGAAAGAGAGCTTCAGCCATCTCTCCAGTCAGGCGCTGAAACACAACAACGAGGAATTTCTGAAACTGGCGCAGGAAAACCTACAGCGATTTCAGTCGCAGGCCAAGGGCGAACTCAGCCAGCGCGAGCAGGCCATCGAGACACTGGTCAAACCCATCCGCGAGGCGCTGGAAAAGACCGAAAAACAGATCCGCGAAATGGAGCAGGAGCGCAAGCAGGCCTATGGTGCCCTCACCCAGCACCTCGAAACCATGTCCCAGACTCAGCAGGCCCTGCAGGGTGAGACACGCAATTTGGTGCAGGCCCTGCGTCGGCCCGAGGTACGCGGCCAGTGGGGCGAGCTAACCCTCCGGCGCCTCGCCGAGCTGGCCGGCATGGTGGAACGCTGTGACTTTTTCGAGCAGGAACACACCGACACCGAAGACGGTGCCCTGCGCCCCGACATGATCGTGCGCATGCCCGGCGGGCGCGAGGTGGTGGTGGATGTCAAAACCCCGCTGGATGCCTATCTCTCCGCGGTGGAGGCCACGGACGACGCCGAGCGCGATGCACAGCTGCAGCGTCACACCCGCAATGTGCGCAAGCGCGTACAGGAGCTGGCCAGCAAGGCCTACTGGAAGCAGTTCAAGGATTCACCGGATTTCGTCGTGTTGTTCATCCCCGGCGACCAGTTCCTCAGCGCCGCACTGGATCAGGACCACGCCCTGCTGGAGGACGCCATGCAGCAGAAGGTGATCCTCGCTACTCCCACCAGTTTCGTCGCCCTGCTGCGCGCCGTGGCCTACGGCTGGCGGCAGGAGTCACTGGCGGAAAATGCGGAACAGATTCGCCAAGTGGGAGAAGAGCTGTATGGTCGACTGGGCACCTTCGCCGACCATCTGGGCAAGATGGGCAAGAGCCTCAACAGCTCGGTGCAGCACTACAACAAGGCAGTGGCGTCCTTCGACAGCCGCGTACTGCCCAGTGCGCGCAAGTTCAGCGACATGGGCATCAGCGCAAAAAAGTCCATCGGCAAGACCGAGCAGATCGAATCGAGCGCCCGTGACGTGGCCCCTGAGGCCGAGAAAGACGGCTAATCGTCGAGCTTGTCGCGAGCGGCCTTTTTGGCATCCTGCCAGGCATCGGCAGCGACATCTTTGGCCTTTTCCGTCAATGCCGGCTCTTCGAAGGGATTTGACCAGATAGGCCGGTTATAGCCGATATTGACGCCGGCCCAGAGCCCGATCAGCAGGCCGATGAGCAGTCCCATGATGAGTTTTTTGATGCCGAACATGGCTATCTCGCTTCTTTGTCAGTGAACAGGTCAGTGAACGATCGGCCACGCCGGGGGAGACTGGCAGAATTTGTGGATTGTCGGCGACGCCGCCAACACAGGCCACGATAGACTATATCGGGCACGGGCCACCGCACATTAGCCGTAGGAGCACAGTTTTTCGTATTTTCGCCCTCCCCACTCCTGTATCGACACCCGCCCTCCAGTGGTAATAAATCACGCTGGAGAAAATGGCACATAACCATCAACAGCCCTATACTCAAAGTAGTTTGACAGTCTCTGTCCCAACAACTTTCATGGAGTGAAGTTATGGCAGATTTCAATAAGGCCATCGGTAAGACCCTTGCCCACGAAGGTGGCGCAAAGTTTACCGACGACCCCACCGACCGTGGTGGTGCCACCAAGTACGGCATTTCCCAGCGTGCCTATCCCGACGTCGATATCCGCAATCTGACTGAACAGCAGGCACGGGATATCTACAAGCGCGACTACTGGGATCGTATCCGTGCCGACGAGATGACATCACAGGCGATCGCGGAAAATATTTTCGATACCGCCGTCAACATGGGCGTACGCACCGCCAGCCGGCTGGCACAGGTGGCGCTGGATATCGAGCCCGCCGACGGCATCATCGGCAGCCAGTCACTGAAAACCATCAATGCCGCCGATGAATCATTAT
>CAZTPE010000409.1:0-2148 GCA_964614545.1 uncultured Ectothiorhodospiraceae bacterium | reverse complement strand
TTCGGCGCGGCGTGGGTGTACAGCACCGGGTGGGTCATCATTTCGTGATAGATGAAGTTCTCCCGCGCCGACACCATGGTGCAGCCATCGATGACCATGAAGTTTCCGAAGTCGGTGGTCTCAAACACTTCGATGCGCTGGTAGGGCGTCTGTTCGTCGGCCAGTTTTTTGCGGATGCGCAGGGAAAAGGCCGAACCGGCATCCTCGTGGATTTCGGTGAACCAGTTGGCCTCGAGTGTGCTCACGGGGGTGTCCTTTGTCTGTTGGCGAGGAAAGTGGCGGGAATTATCCGTGTTTCATCCGGCGTTGCAAATCTGCCGGACAGGACGGCGACGGTCTTCTGATTTGCCACAGAGACACGGAGTTTTTGTTGTGACGAAAAACAGGAAAACAAGGTAAAGTCTACATGGCCTTCATATCAGGAAAAGTCCATTCGATTCGTCATTCCGGCGCAGACCGGAATGACGGTATTTTTCAAATCAAGCAAGTGCTGCCCCATAATCCCGTAGTTCTCCGTGCACTCCGTGCCTCTGTGGTGAATCCCCCGCCATGAACAAGATCCAACAAGCCCGTGACATCTACAATCTCGCCCACTGGGGCGGTGGCTATTTCGATATTGGCGACACCGGCCACATCAGCGCCTTCCCGGCGCGTGATGGCCACGGTATCGACCTGCACGCCCTGACCCGGGAGATCCGCCAGGCGGGGCTGGCACTACCGGTGCTGGTGCGCTTCAGCGGCATCCTGCACGACCGCGTGGCGCGCCTGTGCGGTGCCTTCACCGAGGCCATGCAAACACACGACTACGACGGCGGCTATACGGCGGTCTATCCCATCAAGGTGAATCAGCAGCAGAGCGTGGTGCGCGAGCTGTTGGACACAGCCGACGGCGAGCAGATCCACGTCGGCCTCGAAGCCGGCAGCAAGCCGGAGCTGATGGCGGTACTGGCGCTGTCCGATGCCCGTGGCGGGCGCATCATCTGCAATGGCTACAAGGACCGCGAATATATCCGCCTGGCGCTGATCGGACAACGGCTGGGTCATCACATCACCCTGGTGCTGGAGCAGCCCTCGGAGCTGGAACTGATCCTCCACGAGTCACGCGCCCTAGGCGTGACGCCACACCTCGGCGTGCGCGTGCGGCTGGCCTCCATCGGCCACGGCAACTGGCAAAACACCGGCGGAGAAAAGGCCAAGTTCGGCCTCTCCACGGCGCAGGTGCTGGCCGCCGTGGCGCGCCTGCGCGAGGCCAACATGCTCGACACACTGGAGCTGCTGCACTGCCACATGGGTTCACAGCTGGCCAACATCCGCGACATCCAGCAGGGCCTGCGCGAATGTGCGCGCTATTACGCCGAGCTGCACCATTTGGGGGTCAACATCCACTGCGTGGATGTAGGCGGCGGCCTCGGCGTGGATTACGAAGGCACCCGTTCACGCAGCGATTGTTCGATGAACTACAGCCTGCAGGAATACGCCAACAACGTGGTTCACACCCTGTGGGAGGTGTGCCGTGCCGAGAGCCTGCCGCAACCGCACATCATTACCGAATCCGGCCGTGCCCTGACCGCCCACCACGCCGTCCTGATCACCGAGGTCACGGACGTGGAACAGGCCGTCAGCGACACGCCTATCGCCCCGCCTGCTGACGGCGAGGCGCAGATCCTGCGCAATCTATGGCAGGGCCTACAGGAACTCAGCACACCCAGGGCAAGCCCACGCGCGGTAGTGGAAATCTACCACGATGCCGTACACTGGCTGGCCGAGGCACAGACCCTGTACGTACACGGCGTACTGGACATGGCCGCCAAGGCGCGCGCCGAGGAAATCTACGTCGCCACCTGCGCGCAGCTGCGCCAATGCCTCAACCCCGGCGTGCGCGCCCAGCGCGAAATCCTCGATGAACTGAACGAAAAGCTGGCCGACAAATACTTCTGCAACTTCTCCCTGTTCCAGTCGATGCCGGACGTGTGGGCCATCGAGCAGGTGTTTCCCATCGTGCCCCTGCATCGCCACAACGAGGCGCCGGACCGCCGCGGCACCCTGCAGGACATCACCTGCGATTCCGACGGCCGCATCGATCGGTACGTGGACGGCGAAGGCCTGGAAAGCAGTCTCCCCCTGCATGCGCTGCGTGACGGCGAACCT
>CAZTPE010000408.1:0-2150 GCA_964614545.1 uncultured Ectothiorhodospiraceae bacterium | reverse complement strand
CTGGCCTGCCTGTTTCTGGATATCGATCACTTCAAGCGCATCAACGACCGCCACGGTCATCGCGTGGGCGACCGTGTGCTGAGCGAGGTGGCGGGAATAATCCGCGAACAGCTGCGCAGCACAGATGTGCTGGGCCGCTATGGCGGCGAGGAATTCTCAGCGCTGTTGGTCAACGCGCGAAAGGAGAAGGCGCAGGAAATCGCGGAACGCATCCGTGGCGTCATCGAGGCCAAACACTTTGAACGGGAGGATGGCGGAGGGCTATCGGTCACCATCTCCATCGGCGTCTCCAGCCTGCAGACCGGCGCGGAGAGCGTCGGGGACATCGCCGAAGAGCTGGTGGATCGCGCCGATCAGGCGCTCTATCTGGCCAAGAATGCCGGACGAAACCAGGTGGTGTCGGCGTTAGAAAAAGAATCCCCACCCAGCGCCCAAGTCACCGAGCTAAAGCCCGGAACCCAAGCGGGTTAGCGGCTCATCGCGGCCGCGATGAGCCGCTACGGCCACGCGAGTGCCGAGAAGAACCCGAGCCGCCCCGGCCTCGCCCGGAGCCCGAACGACCACCGCCCGGCTTCGGCTTGCGCGCGATGCGCACCCGCGGCTTGATGTCTTCCGCCAGCAATTCGGGTGTGACCCGCCCACGCGGAATCTCGTAGTCGATATAGTCCTGAATATCCCCCAGTGAAAAGGCGTACTCCTCACAGGCGAAGCTGATGGCATCACCTCTGGCGCCGGCGCGTGCGGTACGGCCAATGCGGTGCACGTAGTCCTCGGCGTCCTGCGGCAGGTCGTAATTGATAACGTGACTGACATCGGGAATGTGCAGACCACGCGCCGCTACGTCCGTGGCCACCATCACCGGCAGTTCACCAGCCTGGAATTGCGTCAGCAGGCTGATGCGCTTTTTCTGCGGCACGTCGCCGGACAGCACCGCGGCCTGGATGCCGTTGCTCTCCAGATAACCCCACACGCGCTCGGCGGCACGCTTGGTGTTGACGAAAATAATCGTGCGGGTCGGGTCCATGTGCCGCAGCAGGCCCAGCAGCAGCGGTATCTTCTCCTCGTTGGAGGGCCCATAGACGATCTCGGTGACACGGTCGGCGGTCACCTTGTCGGTCTCCACGCTGATCGTCACGGCCTTGTTCATGTGCTCGTAGGCCAGCTCGGTGACACGCAGCGGCAGGGTGGCGGAGAACAGCATGTTGAGACGCTCCTCCGGCGGCGGCATGCGCCGCAGCAGGTAGCGGATGTCCTTGATGAAGCCGAGGTCGAACATGCGGTCGGCCTCATCCAGCACCATCGCCTGCACCTGCTTCAGGTCGTAGACATGCTGCTTGAAGTAGTCGATGAGGCGGCCCGGCGTGCCGACGAGGATGTCGACACCCGCCTGCAGGTCATTGCGCTGCTGCTCATAACCGGAGCCGCCGTAGACCACCTGGATACGGAAATCCGTGTTGCCCGCCAGAGCCAGGGCGTCCTTGTGAATCTGGATCGCCAGCTCGCGGGTAGGAGCGAGAATAAAGGCACGCGGCTGATTAGGCCGGCGCGACTCTGGTGGCTGCACCGTCAGCAGGCGGTGCAGCACGGCAAGCAGAAAGGCCGCCGTCTTGCCGGTGCCGGTCTGCGCCTGGCCGAGCACGTCCTGCCCCTTGAGGGCCAGCGGCAGGGTCTCTGCCTGGATCGGTGTACAGTAAGAAAACCCCGCCGTTTCAACGCCTTGTACCAGCGCGTCGGCAAGCCCCAACTCCCTGAATGAAGTCTCTGTGAGATGTGTGTCTGACATAGGTGGAAGAGAATAACAAAATTGCCACGACTTTGGGCTTGAAATCGACCGCGTATTGAGCTGAAATGTCACATTAGCCAGGGTTACCGATATTTTCCAGGAGTCTGTCGGGTTGTAAGTGGTCGTCGCGAGGCAAAACTATTTTTTGGATCAGGTTTTTTGATCGTTTGAGGCGAATAGCCATCGCTGTTCAACGAAAAGGATCGAAAAAATTGGCCGAAATGGGTTTTCCGCAGCAGATCCGCCCTAAACCCGACGGCCCCCAGGCCGATAACCTCAATTTCATTCCAAATGGAGATCCATCACGTGAGCGGAAACATCGTTTACCTCTCAGACGATTCCTTCGAAGAAGAAGTCGTCAATGCCG
>CAZTPE010000407.1:0-2152 GCA_964614545.1 uncultured Ectothiorhodospiraceae bacterium | reverse complement strand
CGGAGCTTTGCATGCCCATGGCCAGGGCGAAGCCGCCACCGAGCAGGATGAGGATCTCCCAGGGCAGGCGGCCGATGGCCTGATGGCCGAGGATGGGGCGGCCGTCCTTTATCGGTACCAGAAACAGCAGCAGGGCGGCGGTCATGGCCACGGTGCTGTCGTCCACGCCGGGGAAGGGCAGCAGGGAAGACCAGCCCGGCAGGTGGAAGCCTTCGCCCTGGATGCCCTGCCGGGTCATCCAGGCCAGGGCGGTGAGGCCCAGTACCCAGGCGACGAAGGATTCGTCGCGGCGCATGGGGCCGAGTTCCTGCTGTTCCTGGGCCAGACCCAGCACGGCGTCTTTGGCCCAGGACAGCTTGCGCAGCCGGTACATAAACAGCAGCAGCAACAGCGTGACGCCCACCAGCACCATGGGCACGCCGACGAACATCCATTGCAGGAAACTTGGTACGTCGTCCGGCGCATGGATACGCATGTTCTCCAGAAACACTAGGTTTGGCACCGTGCCCACCGGTGTGCCCATGCCGCCGATGTTGGCGGCGTAGGCGATGACCAGCAGCAGAGCCGGCGCCAGCACGGCGATCTGTTGCGCCCCCAGGGCCTTGTCCAGACGGGTGAGCACAGCCATGCCGATGGTCACCATCAACATGGTGGTGGCGGTGTTGGAGACCCACATGGAGAGGAAGGCGGTGGTGAGGGCGAAACCGGCGAGGATCTGCCCGGGACTGCGATGCAGGCGGGCGAGAATGGCCAGGGCGATGCGCCGGTGCAGGCCGGTGTGCTGCATGGCCTGGGCGATAAGGAAGCCGCCCACGAACAGGAACATGATGCTGTTCATATAGCGCGGTGCCGTCTCCCGCGCCGTGGCGATGCCGGTGAGGGGGAAGGCGATGAGCGGGATCAGGGCGGTGACCGCCAGTGGCACGCACTCCGTGAGCCACCAGATGGCCATCCACAGCACGATGCCGAGCATGAAGGGCGCTCGTGGATGCTCGGGGATCTCCAGCAGCAGCGGCGTAAGCATCCCCAGCACCGGCCCGAGCAGGAGCGCGATCTGTTGCAGCCGGGTGCGTTTTGCCGGTGGCTCGTCCATCCCTGCAGGGCCTTTGCGCCGGATCTAGTGCCCGGCGCTGGCGGTGTTGTTACTGCTGGTCAGCGTGTTTGACTTCGCAAAGCGCAGCACCAGAAAGCCAGTGACGGCGGACAGGAAGGAGGCGGTGAGGATGCCCAGGCGTACCGGCTTGATGTATTCCTGACCAACGTGCTCAAAGGCCAGCGAGGCAATGAATAGACTCATGGTAAAGCCGATGCCGCACAGCAGGGTAATGCCATAGAGTTGGGTCCAGTTTGCGCCTTCGGGCAGCTTCGCCCACTTCATTTTGACCAGTAACCAACACACCGTAAATATGCCCAGCTGCTTGCCGACGAACAGGCCGAGGATGATGCCCAGGGTGACCGGTTCCATCAGGTTGGCCAGGCTCATATTCTCCAATGGTACACCGGCATTGGCGAAGGCGAATACGGGCAAAATGATGAAGGCGACAATGGGGTGCAGGTCGTGCTCCAGGGCGCGCAGAGGCGAGTGCTTGGGCTTTCTCGGGTTGCGCATGGGGATCATGAAGGCCAGGGCAACGCCGGCCAGAGTGGCGTGTACCCCGGATTTCAGCACCGAGGCCCACATCACCAGCCCCACCAGCAGGTAGGCGGGCACGTCCATGACGTTGCGCCGGTTCATAATGAACAGAATGACCAGGCAAACACCCGCCACGGTCAGCGAGGTGGTGGAAAGGTCGGCGGTGTAGAACAGGGCGATGATGACGATGGCGCCGACGTCATCCAGCACCGCCAGCAACATCAGGAACAGCTTCAGCGAGGCCGGCACGCGCTTGCCCAGCAGGGCGACGATGCCGAGGGCGAAGGCGATGTCGGTGGCGGAAGGGATGGCCCAGCCGCGCATGCGGATGGGGTCTTCGTGATTGAGTGCAGTGTAGATCAGCGCCGGTACCACGATGCCCGCCAGGGCTCCGATGGCGGGCAGGACAATCTGCGCCGGTTCGGATAGCGCGCCTTCCATGAATTCACGCTTCAGTTCCAGGCCGACGAGGAAGAAGAACACCGCCATCAGGCCGTCGTTGATCCACAGCAGCAGGGG
>CAZTPE010000406.1:0-2156 GCA_964614545.1 uncultured Ectothiorhodospiraceae bacterium | reverse complement strand
AAGACCGCCGCCCGACATCCCGACAATTAGCAGCAGAAGCGCGAATACCCGCATTACTATGACAAACTCTCTTCGCCGTTGCCGAGATCATCAAGTTTCATCTGCAACAGGCGGTGGCCAGGCGACGTGGGCACCATTACCGACAGAGCGCGAACATAGGCATTGCGGGCCAGATCCATTTTTCCTTCAGCCACGTAAATATCCCCCTTCAGCTGCTCATAAATCGCCTCAAAGGTGCCCGGCGTGGCAACAGCATCCAGCTGCGCCAGCGCACCCGCAGTATCGCCCTCGGCCAGACGCAGGCGCGCCAGACGCAGGCGCGCCACCATTTTTACTTCTTCCTGCTCGGCGTTGCTCAAGGCCCAGTTCAGGTGTGAACTGGCCGCGGCCATGTCACCCTGCTCAAGCTTGATCTTCGCCAGCGCCAGCGAGGCCAGTGCCGCATAGGGTGTATCGGAAAATTGCCCCAGCAGGGCCGAGCCGTCCGCCGCCGCCTCTTCCAGCGAGCCTCTGGACAATTTTGCCATCATGATCTGATAGACATCCGAGGCGGCTTCGGCATGGGCATCCTGCCCGGCCATCCAGGTACGCCCACCCCACAGCGCAGCGATACCAAGGATGATGCCGCCAATGACAGACAATCTGTTTTCACGCCACCATTTTTTGATGGCCTCTACCTGTTCTTCTTCGGTTGTATAGACTTCCACTGTTTGTCTCCAGCTATGCTCTTACGTTTTACAATTTTCAGTTAGGGGAATTTTCGCTTCCCGGCGGTATTTAGGGAACTTCTACTTATTCCAGTTCGCCCATCAGGCGCTCTGCCAGCGCCTCCTGCGATACCGTTTCCTGCTCACGATTTTCGCGCAGATACTTCAGGCCTACGGTACCCTGCGCCACTTCATCGTCGCCCAGCACCAGCGCCACCTGCGCGCCGCTCTTGTCAGCACGCTTGAACTGGCTCTTGAAGCTACCGCCGCCACAGTGGGTGACAAGACGCAGATCGGGCTGCGCATCACGCAGCTTTTCCGCCAGAATCAACCCCTGCTGCTGGGCGGCCTGACCCACCAGTACCAGATAAGCATGCGGCAGGTACTGCGGCTGCAACCTGTCGCGTACCAGTTCCAGCAAACGCTCCAGCCCCAAGGCAAAACCCGCCGCCGGTGCCGGCTTACCGCCCAGCTGTTCCACCAGCACATCGAAACGACCGCCGGCGCACACGGTGCCCTGTGCACCCAGCCGGTCCGTGACCCACTCGAACACGGTGCGCGAATAGTAATCCAGCCCGCGCACCAGGCAGGGGTTGACGGTATAGCTCAGACCCGCAGCATCCAATAGACCACACAGGCTGTCGAAATGCTCACGCGACTCGTCATCAAGATAATCCGACAGTTTGGGAGCGGCCTCCACCAGCGCGCGCATATCCGGATTCTTGGTGTCCAGAATACGCAACGGATTGCTCTCCAGCCGTCGCAGACTGTCGGCGTCCAGCTGCTCACGATGCTCAGCAAAATAGGCCACCAGCTTTTCACGATACACGGCACGCGCTTCAGCGGTGCCAAGGGAGTTGACCTGCAACTCCAGTCCTTCGAGCCCCAGGCGTTGCCACAGCCGCGCGCTCATCAGGATCAGCTCGGCATCCAGATCCGGGCCGCTCATGCCGAAGGTCTCCACGCCCACCTGGTGGAACTGGCGATAACGGCCCTTCTGCGGCCGCTCGTGGCGGAACATGGGGCCCATGTACCACAGGCGCTGCACCTGCTGATTGGTCAGCAGGCTGTGCTGGATGCCGGCACGCACACAACAGGCGGTGCCTTCCGGGCGCAGGGTCAGGCTGTCGCCGTTGCGATCCTCGAAGGTGTACATCTCCTTTTCGACGATGTCCGTCACTTCGCCGATAGAGCGCTTGAACAGCTCGGTCTTTTCGACGATGGGGAAGCGGATCTCGCGATAGCCGTACTGCGCCAGCACGGCGCGTATTTCCGCCTCGAGCTGTTGCCAGTAGGGAGTGTCGCCGGGCAGGATGTCGTTCATCCCGCGCACGGCCTGAATTATATTTGCCAAGATTGTGGTTCCAGTCTTTGTTCGTTCTTTACTTTTATGTTCGCCACAGAGGCACGGAGGACACAGAGAAAAGCGTTTTGATAAAAGTCACGTCA
>CAZTPE010000405.1:0-2161 GCA_964614545.1 uncultured Ectothiorhodospiraceae bacterium | reverse complement strand
ACCCGCGTCGCCGAGGTCTCCGTGCTGGGTCGCAACACCCAGGGCGTGAAGCTCATCAACCTGACCAAGGGCGAAAAGCTGGTGGGCATGCAGCGTATCGTCGAACAGGATGATGATGAAGAGGCGGAAGAAGGTAGTGAGAAGGGTGTAGAGGGAGAGGGCGGCGAAGACGAATAAACGCCGCAGTTCCTTGTAGGAGCGGCCCCTCAGGCCGCGATAATGATCCGCCCATGGCGAGAAAAAACATCGCGGCCTGAGGGGCCGCTCCTACAGATAAATGAATTGAAAAATTGAAAAACAACAGGAGTCATCGATGAGTCGCGTATTTAACTTCAGTGCCGGCCCCGCCGCACTGCCGCAGGAAGTGCTGGAAAAGGCCCAGGCCGAGATGCTGGACTGGCGCGGTGCGGGCATGTCGGTGATGGAGATGAGTCATCGCGGCAAGGAATTCATGTCCATTGCGGAACAGGCCGAGGCCGATCTGCGCGAGATCATGGCGATTCCCGACAACTATAAGGTGCTGTTTCTACAGGGCGGTGCCTCCAGCCAGTTCGCCATGGTGCCGTTGAATTTGCTGGGCGGCTCTTTGTCAGACAAGAGTGGAAAGGCCGATTATTACCGCACCGGTTCCTGGTCGAAGAAGGCCATTGCCGAGGCCAAGCGCTTCGGTGAGGTCACGGTAGTGGCAGATACCGAGAGTGGCGGCAAGTTCACCAGCGTGCCCACCGAGGGTGCCGTGGCACACGGCAGCGACGCCGCCTATGTGCACTACACCCCCAATGAGACCATCGAGGGTGTGGAATTCCCCTATATACCCGATACCGGCAACGTACCGCTAGTTGCAGATATGTCGTCGACCATCCTCTCGCGTCCCATCGATGTGTCGAAGTTCGGTATCATCTATGCCGGTGCGCAGAAGAACATCGGCCCCGCCGGGCTGACCGTGGTCATCATTCGTGACGACCTGATCGGCAATGCCAAGGATGGCACGCCCGCCATGTTCGATTACAAGACCCACGCCGACACCGGTTCCATGTACAACACACCGCCGACCTATGGCTGGTATCTGGCCGGCCTGGTGTTCGACTGGATCAAGCAGAAGGGTGGGCTAAAAGCCATGGCCGAGATCAACCAGCGCAAGGCCGGCAAGCTATATGCTGCCATCGATGCATCCAGTTTTTACAGCAACCCCGTGGATCCCAGTTGTCGTTCGTGGATGAACGTGCCCTTCATCCTGGCCGATGCCGGGCTGGATGCCAGCTTCCTCGCCGAGGCCAAGCAGGCCGGCCTGGTTACCCTCAAGGGCCATCGCTCCGTGGGTGGCATGCGCGCCAGCATCTACAACGCTATGCCGGAAGAAGGTGTGGATGCGCTGATTGCCTTCATGGCCGGCTTCGAAAAACGCAACGGCTGAGAAGATTGGCCACAGAGGCACAGAGTTCACTGAGGAAAAATAAAATTGTTTTTCTCTGTGTACTCTGTGCCTCTGTGGCATCAAAAGAGGGCTGAATATGTACAAAATCCTGACATTGAATAACATCTCCGTTGCCGGTCTCGAACGCCTACCGCGCGACCAGTACGAGATCGCCTCCGAGATCCAGCATCCAGATGCCATCCTGCTGCGCTCCTTCAAGATGCACGACATGGAAATTCCGCCCACGCTGAAGGCCGTGGGCCGTGCCGGCGCCGGGGTCAATAATATTCCCGTCGACAAGATGAGCGCCATGGGCATCCCGGTGTTCAATGCCCCCGGCGCCAATGCCAATGCGGTGAAGGAACTGGTGCTGACCGGCATGCTGCTGGCGGCGCGCAACATCTGTCCGGCCTGGGACTTCGCCCGCAATCTGCAAGGTGACGACGCGAGCATCGGCAAGCAGGTCGAGGCGGGTAAAAAGAACTTCGGCGGTTTCGAACTGCCCGGCCGTACCCTCGGCGTCATCGGTCTCGGCGCTATTGGCCGGCAGGTGGCCAATGCCGCCGTGTCGCTGGGCATGAACGTCATCGGCTTCGATCCCGGCATCACGGTGGAAGGCGCGTGGGAATTGTCGTCCAATGTGAAAAAGGCGGCCAGTGTGGACGACCTGTTGTCCAATGTGGATTTCGTGACCTTCCACGTGCCGCTGGTCGACGCCACCAAAAACATGATCAATGCCGAGCGGCT
>CAZTPE010000404.1:0-2162 GCA_964614545.1 uncultured Ectothiorhodospiraceae bacterium | reverse complement strand
CCCTTATTCAGATCAAGCTGCAATATCAAGTTGAAGAATTCCACCGTGTCCTCCAGCGTCAGCAGACGGCCATCATGTAGATAGGGCGGAGTATCCTTGACCCCACGCAGGGGGAAGGTCTTGATCTTGCCGTCGATGCTGGCCTGGCGCCCATTGACCAGGGTGGGCTTGAAGAAGCGCTCGGTCTGCAGGTCGTGCATCTGGTTGTCGGTGTAATAGGGCGGCGTATGGCAGGTGCTGCAGCGACCCTTGCCGAAGAAGAGATCCTGTCCACGCAGCTCGGCCTTGCTCGCCTTGGCGGGATCAAGCTGCCCAAACACATCAAGCTTGGGCGCAGGCGGGAAGTCCAGGATAGATTCGAATTCCGACATGAAATGCACCTGACTGCCACGCTCGAGGATATTGACGCCCTTCTTGGTAGCAATAACGGGATCACCGTCAAAGTAGGCGGCCCGCTGCTCGAACTGGGTGAAATCTTCCACCGTCTTCAGCGCACGCTTGGAGCCGAACAGACGCTGGACGTTCACACCACGCAGACTCGGCGTGTCGATGCGCAACCGAAACGGCTGAGGCCGGATATCCCCCAGCAGATGCGTAGCGGCATTGCTGTGTCCGTTGACGTGACAATCGAAGCAGGCCACACCCAGGCTCGCATGCGCCGAGCGGCGATCATTGGTGGCATTGAACTGTTGCTGCGGTGTCGGTGTTACCAGCAACCGCACGCCTTCGAGCTGCTTGGGATTGAGGATGCCATTGAACAGATCGAAATAGTTCTCGATGGAGATCAGCTTGCCCTGGGAAACATCACCCAGATCCGGGCGGGTGGTCAGATAAAGGGGTGGTGGGTATTCCGGCAGAAAGTGCGTCGGCAAATCATAATCAAGATCGAAACGCTGCAGATCCCGCTTGCTCTGCTTCTTTACTGCGTCGATGTGATACTGCGGGAACACCATCCCGCCTTCTGCATGGTTGGGATGGGGTAAAGGGAGGAAGCCCGCCGGGAACAGCCCCCGGTCACGAATTTCCGCCGGGCTCATGGCCGACAGTTCCTGCCAGTCAGCACCCTTCGGCAGCTTCACCCGTACCCCTACCTGCTGGAGTTTGCCGCCCGACATGGTCAGGCCTTTCTCCGAGTGCTCCTCCAGCACATAGCGCTTTTCCAGCAGTTTCATCTGCCGCTTCATGACCGCCGGGCGAGCCTTTTCCATTTTTTTCTTGGTAGTCTTGAAATCACTGATATTGGCGACCGGGGCATAGCTGGACACGGGCTCCGCCGCCTGTGCATTCCCCGCGGTGATGGCCACCGCGGCGGCGAGGGCCGCCAGGCCCCACGACTGTTGGCGTATCGATCTGTTCATTGGGTATTTCTCCTCATCGTGATGTTGTTGTCTCGGCATTGCGCCTGCCCAGGGGCTGTTTCACTTATCGTCACCCCGACACCATAACTTTAGACCCTGTCTAAGAATCTGTCTAATTTTAATGTCGCCCACACCTCACCCACCCACGCCATGCCACACAAGGTCTGATATCATTTGCGGCTTCGACACAGACGGGAACGCACATCAATGAAGGTACTGGTGATTGGCGGTGGCGGGCGCGAGCACGCCCTGGCCTGGAAGGCGGCACAGTCGCCGCGTGTGGAAAAGGTCTTCGTCGCCCCCGGCAACGCCGGCACGGCGCACGAACCAAAGGTGGAAAATGTCGCCATCGGCGTGGAAGACATCGACGCCCTGGTGGCCTTCGCCCGCAACAATGACATCGTACAGACCATCGTCGGCCCCGAAGCGCCACTGGTCCTCGGCGTGGTGGATGCCTTCATTGATGCCGGCCTGCGCTGCTTCGGCCCCACCCAGGACGCAGCACAGCTGGAGGGTTCCAAGGCTTTCACCAAGGACTTCCTCGCCCGCCACCATATTCCCACCGCCGCCTACGGCAACTTCACCGACATTGACGAGGCCGTCGCCTACATCCGCCAGCAAGGCGCGCCCATCGTGGTCAAGGCCGACGGTCTGGCCGCCGGCAAGGGCGTGATCCTGGCACAGACCGAAGACGAAGCTATCAGCGCAGTAAAAGACATGCTCGCCGGCAACGCCTTTGGCGAGGCCGGCCACCGGGTGGTGATCGAGGAATTCCTGCAGGGCGAAGAGGCCAGCTTCATTGTC
>CAZTPE010000403.1:0-2164 GCA_964614545.1 uncultured Ectothiorhodospiraceae bacterium | reverse complement strand
GTCACGCTCGGCCTTTTCCGCCAGTGCCTTCTGGGCCAGTAAGGTTGCCGGGCTTGCCGGCGCGGGCGTGCCTTTTTTGCCCTTCTGTTTTTTGCTTTTATATTGGCCCTGTTTGACCTTCTTTGCCTTCTTTTCGTCCACCAGGCCGGTTTTTTTCAGCTGTTCGAAAAGTGAGTTTCCCATGGGGCTGGCTCCGATTGTTGTGTCTGTTTTGCTGGTTCCGACGGTCTTGTCTCCGTCGTGCTATACGCGAATTAAAGCCAGCATGTCACAATCTGCTCGCATTGAGCAAAACGGAAATGTATGAGGAATCCTGAGGGTGATTGGTAGAATTGGTCGGCGTGAGAGGATTTGAACCTCCGACCCCTTCGTCCCGAACGAAGTGCGCTACCAGGCTGCGCTACACGCCGATATAGATGCAAGGCTAGAAAGAACGGCTGACCGAGAAATCTGCGAGGGTTTTCAATGCGTCAGCGTAGATAGAAGGGGGGATGTCGTGCAGGCACTGGATGGCCTTGTCAGCCTCCTCCCTCGCTTTGCGCGCAGTGTACGCGATGGCATCGGTGGATTCAATGGCGGCGGTAACGGCGCCGATATGCTTGCGTCCGCCTTCTTCGATGGCCTGGCGAATGATGGAAGACTGCTCGGTGGTCCCCTGCTGCATGGCGCGAATCAACGGCAGGGTCGGTTTGCCTTCGGCGAGGTCATCACCGATATTTTTGCCGATTTTGTCTGATGAGGCACTGTAATCAAGCACATCATCGACCAACTGGAAGGCGGTGCCCAGATGCATGCCGTAGCGGGCCATATTCTGCTCCACCTCGGCCGGCGCATGGCTGAGTACGGCGCCGAGTTGTGCCGCGGCCTCAAATAGCTTGGCGGTCTTGTAATGAATCACGTCCAGATAGCGCTGTTCGGTGGTGTCCGGGTCGTTGCAATTGAGCAATTGCATGACTTCACCTTCGGCGATGATGTTGGTTGCGTCGGCGAGAATCCGCATCACGGGCATGCTGTCGCTTTCCACCATCATCTGGAAGGCGCGTGAATAAAGGAAATCACCCACCAGCACGGCGGCCTCGTTGCCCCAGCGGGTGTTGGCCGTCTCGTTGCCGCGGCGGCGATCCGAAGCGTCGACCACGTCGTCGTGCAGCAGGGTGGCGGTGTGGATGAATTCCACCACCGCAGCGAGATTGAAGTGCTGCTCGCCGTTATAGCCAAAGGCGCGCGCGGACAGCAGCACCAGCAGCGGGCGCAGGCGTTTGCCACCGCTGTTGATGATGTAGTTGCTGAGCTGGTTGACCAGCGCGACGTCCGAGTACAGGCGCTTTTCGATCAGCAGGTTGACGGTGGCCATGTCCTCGAGGGCCAGATCGTTCACGGCGTCGATGTCGAGTATAGCTCGGGGGTGATTGGCGGTTTTGTGCATCGTTGATATCTGTTAGGCCCAGTGACTCGGCCTGTCTCTCCCGGGGCGCATATTATGGGGTTTGACGTGGTCCTGTGTAAACGCTAGAATTCGCGGTCTTTTGTGGCAGGCGCCCTGTGTGGGCAGTAGCTGGAGACGCTCTAAATGTACGCGGTAATCAAAACCGGTGGCAAGCAATATAAGGTTTCCGAGGGTCAGACCCTCAAAGTCGAGAAGATTGCAGCCGAAGAAGGCGCAACGATCGAGATTGATCAGGTATTGATGGTTGCCGATGGTGAAAATATCACGGTCGGTGCACCGATGGTCGAAGGCGGCAAGGTCACCGCGACGATCAAGTCGCACGGTCGTGGCAAGAAGATTGAGATCATCAAGTTCCATCGCCGCAAGCATCATCGCAAGCAGATGGGACACCGTCAGTCCTACACCGAACTGCAGATTACGGGAATATCTGCCGGTTAATCACGGATTGATGAAATACAGCCCACTATTTTCACCCCTACGGGGCCGCTACGCGGCCTCAATCCGCTCCTGGCGGATTGTTCAAGAAGGTAATTAACCATGGCACATAAAAAGGCTGCCGGTAGTACACGTAACGGTCGCGATTCAGAATCCAAACGCCTTGGCGTCAAGCGTTACGGTGGCGAGCAGGTTCGTTCCGGCAATATTCTGGTTCGCCAGCGTGGCACCAAGTTTCACCCCGGAAAGAATGTGGGTCGCGGTCGCGACGATACCTTGTTT
>CAZTPE010000402.1:0-2172 GCA_964614545.1 uncultured Ectothiorhodospiraceae bacterium | reverse complement strand
TTGCAGCAGTTCGCCGAAGGCATTGAGCCCGGAACAGTCGCCGCCTTTCATTGCCCGGTAGATCTCCCGAAGCTGGTCGTGTTCCTGTTTTAGCCGCTGGCACAGGGAGGCCATTTCTCCGCCGTGGTTTTCTGCGAGGGTGAAGATGCCCTTTTCCTCGCTGCGGAAATGAGGCTCCCACTTGTCGGGAAATGTGCCGCTTATCTGCTGGCAGAGCTGTTCAATGTCGTCACGGTTGCCGGCCGCCGCCGTGCGCTGGCATTTCTTGGCCAGCACCAGGGATTCGTGGTGTTCTTTCGACAGGGGGATGAGTTCGGGGCTTCGTTTCATGTTGTGGTCTAGCTCTGAAGGTTGTTGGAAAATCTTCGCGGCTGAAGCCGCTCCCACAATTACCCGTACAACCATCGGGTGGGCGAATGATCGCGGGTGTGGCCCGCTCCACAATCAGGCGACGAGTAGGGCGACAATGCCGCCTACCGTCATCATGATGCCCAGGGCGAGGATCATCCAGTCTCCCTGACTGCCGGGCTCCAGGGTTGCGTTTTCCGGTTGTCCGGGTTCGTAGTAGGCCTGCACGGTTTTGCCCACGGGGTAGCGCTCCATGTACGTGCGCGTGAATTCGGGCAGCGGGTGTGTGCCTTCCGGGAATTCAAAGCTGCGGCGATAGTCGCGGCCGTCGACCCGGTAACTGAAGACGATGTCCGGCAGCAGGTCGTTGGCCTTGGAGGTGGGCTCGCAGGCCTCGATGGTGCCGCTGACCGTGGGCCACTCTCTCACCCGGCGAGCATGCCGCAGGGTCTGCCAGCCCCACAGGCTGACGCCGAGGCCGCCAAGGGCAACCAGGCCAAGGATGATGGGGTAAAGGTTCATGGGGCTTGTTCCCTGTTATTTTAACCTGGGTTTAAGGGGCTGCCGGTTTATCGCAGGCATGGCCAGCTCCTACAAATGTTACCAGGGTGGGTGTCGGGGCTCTTATGGTACGGGCTATTGTGTGGTCGGCAGAATGTCTTTTGTGGCTATCTGGCGTGGCTTTGTGGCGATGCAGGACTTGGTGTCGTGATTGTTGCGCAATGATTCCGGGCGGATGTGAATCTTTATCTTCCCCACTTTGGTCTGTATCTCAAACCGTAGCGGAATGCGTTGCCCATCGTCGCTCAGCCACATGACGAGCAATTCTTTGTCCTTGGCGCCCTCGATCCGGGTGCGTTTGATTTCCAGTTTGTGCGCCGACCGCGGAACGCCGCCGATCTCTACATCCTCTCGGCCCAGACCGTGGGTGCGGTAGTAGCGGATTTCATCTTCAAAGGTAACGGGGAAGACCAGGTCTTGCTCTGGATTGTCCGCGTGCCGGCGGGCGGCGAAAATGAGGGACAGGGGGTCGAGCAGGGACTCCAGGTCGGGAATGTCGATGGATTTGTCATAGACCAGCGGGGTGTATTTGCCGTCGAGGAGGGGTGAAGTGTTGAGAAAGGCCGGCAGGGGCTTGGCGCCATCCTCTTCCCACTCCGGCTCGGCGGGGTAGGGGTCGTCGTCATCGAAGAAGAAGCCGGCGCTGTCGTCCGTGGTTTGGCGGCGCAGGCGGAACAGTTCGATGCGCTTGTCCGCCCAGTTTACCCAGGTGGCATTTTGTTCGTCTTCCGTGCTGTCTTCGATCTCTTCAACCAGCAGGGCGCGTTGGAGCGTGGGGTCGACGATGCTGCGTCTTTGGTAGCGGGTGGGACGCAGCGCCTCGGCCACGGAGTAGTTTTCCGTGGAGAGCTTCAGTTGCAGGTGACAGCCGGGTTGCTGTTCGAAGGTCACCGGCTGGTGGCCGGCAATCAGGGCGAGGTCCGCCAGCTCCTTCCACACGAAGGCGGTGAAGATGCCGCGATAGGACAGTCGATAGACGAGATATTCATCGCCGTCGATGGTCTTTTCCGCCAGTCGCCAGCGCTCCATTTCCGTGGCGCCGGCGGTGATGGAGAAGCTGGCGATCAAGGCCAGTATGGCACCCATCGACAGGAGGCTGTTGCGCAGGTGCATGAGTTGTCGCCCGGTTTTTCCCTGTGACTCTAGTGTAGGGGCTTGGTTCAGCCGTGGAGTAATTTTACGCTGGCGGCGCTGTGGAATCAGGAAATTGGAGCGGGCGATGGGAGTCGAACCCACGTCATCAGCTTGGGAAGCTGAGGTAAT